>JBFXBH010000001.1:0-111558 GCA_050183355.1 Vicinamibacterales bacterium
GGCGGCGTCTCCGGGCTGTCAAAGCGCTCGGCGGTCTGCCGCTGGTTCACCCACAGGCCGACGTTCGGAATCTGCGGCACGCGCTCGATCACGAAGAGCGTCCGGAACAGCGGGTGGTCGATCGGCAGGTCGACGACCGGATACTCGCCGCCCGGCAGGATGAAGGCGAGCTGCTGCCGCCACCAGTTCCACGCGTACTCGCCCCAGGAGTCATCAGCCCACAGCAGGCCGCCCTTGAGCAGGAACGTCCGGAGCTGCTCGGCTTCGTCCTGGTCGAAGTACGCGCCGCCCGGCTCCGTCATGATGATGAACGGGCACAGGTAGAGCAATTGATCCGAGGCGGTCGTGACGATGTGCCGCGGGCGTCCCCGGGTGTCCCGCTCGATCGCGATCTTCGTCACCTCGGTGAGCCGGGCCGACAGGTTCTCGTCGGCGCGCGGGTAGTCGACGAACCAGCCGCCGCCGTCGCCCTCCGCGGCGTTCCGGAAGCGCAGCCGACAGATCTGGAACTGCCCGTTGTAGGCGGGAGGGAGCGATCGGTCGACGGTCCGGAGCCCGTTTCTCGGAAACCGGCCGAGCGGGTCGATGCCGAACGGCGTCTGCACGATCTGCTGCTGCGCGCCCACGAGCGCCACGGCCGTGATCGCGAGCAGGAGTCCGATCACGCGGGCGCCCCGTGCTGGCATGGCCGGAGTGTACGCGAACGCGCGCAGCGCGCCTCCGGCGGTGTCGGGCCCGCAGGCCCGGCCGATGGCGTCGATGACTGGGAAGGGCGGGACGGCTAAGGCGCGAGGCGGCGGAGGTGCCACCACTGCCGGAGAGCCAGCAGCACGCGGGCGACGGCCCGCAGCGGATTCACGCGGCCGGGCGCCACGTGCGTGTCGTAGTAGAGGCGCGCGCTCGCGTGGAACGCGCGGATCGACGCCGCCTGCGCCGTGCGGCTGGAGTGCCCGACGCGGTGCACGGCCACGGCCCCCGGCACGTAGCGCACGTGCAGCCCCTGCTGCCGGAGGCGGCGGCAGAGGTCGGCGTCCTCCCAGTACAGGAAGTAGCGCTCGTCGAACCCGCCGACACGCGCGAACGCCGCGCGCGGACCGAGAATGCACGCGCCGGAGAGCCAGTCGACAACGTGGCTCTCGCCGGGTGGCAGCGTGGCCGGGTCGATCACGTTGCGCCGCGCGATGGGCAGCCACGGGAACAGCCGCGCCAGCGCCTGACGCCGGCCGAAGAGGCCGGTGAGCATGTCCGGGTCGCCGCGCGCACTCCCCTGCACCGAGCCGTCCGGATTGAGGATGCGCGGGCCGACGAGCGCGCAGTCCGCGTGCGCGGCGAGGACGGCCTCGAGCCCCGCGATGGCGCCGCGCTCCAGCCGGGCGTCCGGATTCATGACGAGCACGAGCGGGGCCGTCGTCGCGGCAATGCCCTGATTGACGGCCGTCCCGAAGCCGACGTTCGTCGCGTTGCGGATCAGGCGCACGGCCGGGGCGAACGCCGCCACGCCGGCGGCGCTCTCGTCGTTCGATGCGTTGTCGATGACGACGCCTTCCCAGCTCCGCCCGTCCAGTTCGGCGGCGATCGACTTCAGGGCCCGGACGAGTTCCTCCCCGGCGTTGTAGTCCACGAGGACGGCGGCGATGTCAGGCATGCGGTGCCGCGCCCTCCGTGCCCCGGATCGACCGGTCGAAGCGCTTCTCCCGGATCTTGAGCCCCAGCCAGCGCGGCTCCATCACGCGCCAGACGGCCTCCGCCGCGCCGGGGACCGCCGTGCGCTGCACCTCCGCCCGCTGCCGCCAGACGCGCGCGATGTCGCCGAGCGCTGCCACCTTGGCCCGCAGGAACGCGGAGACGAGCCCCAGCCGTGCGAAGTGGACGGCCGCGGCCGCGTTGTAGACCAGGTGGGCCGGCAACGTCCGCCACAGCAGCGGCGCCGGCGTGTTCTTCAGGTAGACCCACTCCAGGTTCCGCTGGCCGTGAAAGACCGCGTGCCCGCTCATCCGCCCGAGCGTCGCGCTGCCGAGATGGCGGACCACGGCGTCCGCGACGTACCGGCACCGGTGGCCGCGGAGCCGGGCGCGGTAGGAGAGGTCCACGTCCTCGTGCGACGCGAAGAACGCGTCGTCAAAGCCGCCGAGGTCGCGGAACAGCGCCGTCGGCATCAGGCAGGCGGCCCCGCAGACGCCGAAGACCTCGCGCGAGACCTCCGCCGTCGACACGGGCTGGCCGTGGCCGTGCTTGAAGGCGCCGCCGGCGCGCGTGAACCCGTCGCCGGCGCTGTCGAGCACGTCGGGGGCGTCCATGTAGACCACGCGGGAGCTGACGAGCGTCACGCCGGCGGCTTCGTCGAGGCCGGCCACCAGCCGCGCCAGCCAGTCCGGCTCGGCTTCCGTGTCGTTGTTCAGCAGCGCCACGTAGCGGCCGCGTGCCTCGCGCACGCCCGCGTTGTTGCCACCGGTGAACCCGGTGTTGGCCTCGAGCCGGACGAGCCGCACCCACGGAAAGGCCTGCCGGACGTACGCCTCCGTGCCGTCGACCGACCCGTTGTCGACGAGGATCGTCTCGACGTCGACGCCGCACGTGAAGGGCCGCTGCGCCGCGACGGCTCGCAGGCACCGATCGAGGTGCGCCCGGCCGTTCCACGACACGATGACGATGGAGACCAGCGGCGCGGCGCCCGTGCCGGCGCTCATGCCCGCACCAGCCGCCGGTAGACGTCGGCCGTCAGTCTGGCCGTGCGCCCCCACGTGAACTCGCCTGCCCGTGCGCGGCCGCGCGCGACGAGGTCCGCCCTGAGCGCGCCGTCGTGCAGCAGGCGCGTCACCGCGCCGGCCCAGCCGTCCGCGTCCTCCGGGTCCACGAGCAGCGCGGCGTCACCGGCGACCTCGGGCATCGAGGCCGCGTTCGACGCGACGACGGGCAGGCCCGCGGCCATCGCCTCGATGATCGGAAACCCGAAGCCCTCGTACCGCGACGGATACACGAGCAGCGCGGCCCGGCGATAGAGCGCGGTCAGCACGCCCTCGTCGACCGTGCCGAGCGCCAGCACGCACCCGGGCGCTCGGGACGCCAGCGCGGCGACTTCCCCGCGGTCGACGCCGGCCAGCACGAGCTGGACCGACGGCCCCCCGCGCTGTGCGAGCGCGGCGAGCGCCGCGAGCACGACGTCGGGGCTCCGCCGTGCGTGAATGTCGCCGACATGCAGCGCGAACGGGTCGCGCACGCCGTCCGGCAGCGGCGCGTCCGCATCAGGGCCGGCTCCCGCGAACGCCGCCTCGACCGCCATCGGCACCACGGCGATCCGGTCCGTGCGGATGCCGTAGGCGGCCTGAATCTCCGAGGCCGAGAAGTGGGACGGCGTGATCACGGCGTCCGCGCGTGTGGCGCTGATCCGGTAGTAGGCGCGCCGCACGGCGTCGCGCTGGTGCGGATACCACTCGGGGTGCCGGGCGTAGGAGACATCGTGCACCGTGACGGCGACGGGCATCGGTGCGAGGAACGGCGCCGTGTAGGCGAGCGCGTGGAGGACATCGACCCGGGCGCGGGCCGCCGTCCGCGGCAGGCCCGTCAGGACCCAGCCGGGATTGCCGGGCAGGTGCCACGCTTCCCCGACGCGCGCGACGCCGTCGGGTACGCCGTCCGCGCCGGCGTCGCCGCCGATCACCGTCACGCGGATGTCCGGCAGCGCCGCCAGCGCGCGCGTCAGCCCCCGGGCGTAGCGGCGGATCCCCGCGGCGGGCGACGAGAACGCACGGCCATCGATGCCGACGTGGAGCGGCGGCCGCCGGTCCGGCGTACTCAATCGATCTCGATGCGGAGACGGCGCAGCGTGCGGCCGGTGCGGCCGGCGATCTCGCGCGCCTGCGCCTCGCGCGCGGCCGGAATGGACCGCGAGCTGACGACCACAGCGCCGGCGCTGTGCCGCTTGAACACCGTGTCGAGCTGGTCGAGCCCGCCCTCGACGGGGATCCCGTCGATCCAGGTCCCCGCCTTGGCCGGGTCGTCATCGATGAAGGCGACCGGCTTCATCTCCCAGTCCGGATTCGCGCGAAGCTCGCGGACGAGCAGCTGCCCGAACGACCCGGCGCCGTAGATGACGACCTTGCGGCTCCGCTTGCTCTTGACGGCAGCCGCCATGCTCATCGCCCGGAACGACCCGCGCGTCGCGACAACGGCCATCGTCAGCAGCAGGGCATCCAGCACGAACACGGTGCGCGAGAAACCCTCCATCCGGTACACGTACGCCGCGACGAGCACGGCGAGCAGGGACCCCGTGCCCACGCCGCGCAGCACCGCCGTCAGGTCGCGCAGGCCGAACGTCTGCCAGCTCCGGCGATAGAGGCCCGAGGCGTAGAGCGAGGCGAGCTTCAGTCCGACCACGGCCGGCAGCGACGACCCGAAGAACGGCAGGAAGTGCATCAGCTCGTCGTCCGGGAACCGCAGCCAGTAGGCGAAGTAGTAGCAGGCGCTGATGAGGACCAGGTCCAGCATCACCTCGCCCGCGTGCCAGCGGAACGTGAGGTCCTTGATGAGCGGCGCGTAGGACGACTTCTCGAGCGCGGAGAAGTCCTGCGCGTTGTAGGCCGGCACGCGCGCCAGGTACACGCCGAGCAGCGTGAGCGAGACGACGAAGAGCGCGACCGTCGGCAGCATCACGTCCTGCGGGCCGCGCGTCAGCCCGAACGCGATCGCGAACCCGATGACGCCGATCAGATAGAGCACCCGCACGGCGCTCCGTTCCGAGAATCCGAGCGAGACCAGGCGGTGCGACACGTGGTCCGTACCGCCGCGCGTGGCGGAACGGCCCGCCAGGCGCCGCAGCACGAGCACGAACGCGGTGTCGAACAGCGGCATCACCAGCAGCAGGACCGCCGTCAGCGACGGCGTCGCGAGCGTGTCTCCCTCGGCGAACACGGGCACGAGCGACGCGCCCGCCAGCACCGCGCCGATGAAAAGGCTCCCGCAGTCGCCCATGAAGAGGCGCGCGCGGTTGCGGTTCCAGTAGAGGAAACCCAGCAGCGCCCCGGCGAGTGCGAGGAGCAGGCCCGCGAGCACGGGCCCGAGCACCGCCGATTCGGTGACCGCCAGCCCCAGTGCGGCGATCAGGCCGACGCCGGCGGCGAGGCCGTCCATGTTGTCGAGCAGGTTCATCGCGTGGCAGACGCCGGCGAACCAGACGATCGCCAGCAGCGTCCCGCCCAGCCCGAGGCCGCCGAGTTCGGTGCTCGCGAGCGCGAACACGAGAAACGCGCCGGTGATGAGCGACCCGACCAGCTTCGCCAGCGGCGAGAGCTGGACGCGGTCGTCGATCAGACCCAGCGTCCACATCGCCAGCGCGGCCAGCGCGACGGGCACCCACGGTCCGGCGGGCACCGCCTCCGGCAGCCGGGCCAGGCACAGCCCGCCGGCAAGGACGGCCGCGCCGATGGCCACGCCGCCCATCGTCGGCGTCGGCTGGTCGTGCCAGCGGTCGGGGCGCGGCGGGACGACGGCGCCGAACGCGGGCGCGAGACGGCGGACGGCCGCCCCGAGCAGCAGGGCCGCCGCGGTCGCCACCGCGAAGGTGGCCGCCAGGGGGAGTGTGGTGATCAGCACGATTCGGACCCGACCGCCGGCACCGGAGGCGCCTCGCCACCCTCGGTGCTCGCCGGGACGTTCACCACGGGCTGCTAGCTCGCGGGTACTGACGGACGCGCGGCCCGTGCCCGGTCGAATACATACGGCTGCCGGTGCAGGATGCCGTCACAGATCGTATCCAATCCGGGCGTCGCGCCGGGCAGGAGCTGATCGAGGGAGGCGAGGGTCAGCCGGAAGAGGGGATACCCCGCTTTCGGCTCGAAAAACGGCACCGGAATCATCCGGTTGAAGAAGAAGTGGTACGCGTAACGGCGGGCACGGGCGGTCTGGTCGGCGTCCAGCCGGCCGGCGAACGGCAGCCGGTCGAGAATCGCCAGGTATTCCGCCCGGTTCGACGCGTCGAAGGTCAGCCCCTTGTTCCGGATCCACGCCTCACCCGCCACAATCACCGGCTGGCCGACGCTCGCCAGCTCCACGCCCGTCTTGGTGCCGTAGATGATCGCCGCGTTGCACAGCGACATCAACGTGTAGGTGCTCATGCCGCTCTCAGGCGGCACGACGGTGATGTTCGGCGCGAGGTCCGGCAGGCGCCTGCGGAGTTCGGCGAGGATCGGCTGCCGCGACGGCGGGAAGCCGCTGACCTCCGCCGGGTGCACGCGGATGAGCAGCTGCAGGTCCGGGCGCCCGGCGAAGTACCGGCAGGTCTCCACGAGCCAGTCGAGCATGCTCGGGAACGCGTTGGCCGGGTAGTGGAGCTGGGCGTCCCAGCTCACGTTCGTCAGCAGGCCCACGACCGGCCGGGACGGGTCGAGCTTCAGCTCGCGCGCGAGATCCTCGGCGCGCTGGCGCACGGCACGGTGAAACACGATCCAGTCGAACAGGCCCTCGCGCCGGCTCGCCAGGTACTCCATCAGCTCCCGCTCCTGGCCGTCGGAGAGCGGCGTGCCCTCCCACGCCTCCCGGGGCTCGGTGAGCAGCGTGTGGTGGTACGTGTCGTCGTGGCTGAAGATGAAGCGCCGCTTGCGGTAGGCGACGTTCCACGTCGACACGGCCACGCCGGCCCGGCGGGCCACCTCGCTCAGCAGCCCCCACGGCACGTAGATCCCGTGCGTGACCACCATCGACGCCGGCCGCAGCGCCTCGATCAGCCGCGCGGTGGCGGCGGCCGTCAGGACCGCGGCTTCGAGGTAGCGCCGCAGCACGCGCTCGCCGTGCGGCTCGTCGGCCAGCGACCCCGTCGCGAAGAAGCGCAGCGCGCCGGCCATCGCGTGCTCGCCGACCGGGACGCCGCGCCACGTGCACGCCCGGACGTCCGCGGACGCGCACGTCGAGGCGAGCGCCGCCGCCTCGGTGCGGTCGGCGGGCGTCAGGTACTCGCTGTAGCGGTGGACGTGCAGCCCGAGCGAGCGGTACACCCGCTCCGCGGGCCACGTGCAGTCCCGGCACAGGTCGCCGGACGGCCCGCGCTCCGCGAACCGACCGATGTCGGGATAGAACGACGCTTCGCACTCCGCGCAGGCCGGCAGGGCGCCGTCGCACAGCAGGATGTGCGTTTCGGCGCCGCGGAGGGTCAGCGCGGCCGCCAGCGCGGTCTCGACCGACACGGCGTGCGCGGTGGATCCGATGGAGCTGGCCATCAGCACGCGGGGACCGCCGGCCGCCGCGCCACGCGCGGCCTTCCACAGCTCCGGAGCGGCCGCCAGCGTGGCCGTCCAGTCGGGATAGGCGTCGCGCCGGGCGTAGTACCAGCGGCGGGCGAGTCGCGTCAGGCGCCAGAGGCGCGGGAAGCGACGGATGAGGCCACGCTTCATCCGATCAGCGCGAGGAACTCGTCAGGGTCCGGCAGCGCGTCACGGCCGACCCAGGGGTGATGCGCGAGCAGTTCCGGCAGCGCGTAGCCGCCGGTCGCCACCGCCAGCGTCCGGGCGCCCACGGCGTTCGCACACTCGATGTCGTGCGGCGTGTCGCCGATCACGATCGCGCTGCCGTCGGGTACGGGGCCGTCCTCACGGGCGAGCGCGAGGGCGCGGGCGGCGATGCCGGCACGGGCCGTCGCGTCCACGCAGAAGGCACCGCGCGAGAGCAGGTCCCAGAGGCCGTAGTGCGTCAGCTTCGCGCGCGCGCCCGCCGCGGTGTTGCCGGTCAGCAGGTACGAGCGCACGTCGGGCCGCTCGGCCGCGAGCCGCTCCAGAATCGGACGCACGTTCGGCAGCACGCGGCCGGCGATCCGGTGGAGACTCGCCGGGAGGAGCTCCTCGTACCGGCGCACCAGCTGGTCCACCCGCGCCTCGGTCGGCGGAATGCCAAGGTACTCGAACGTGCGGACGCCAATCTGATAGTCCGTGAAGCCGGCGCTCCTGATCGACGCCCTCAGGTCGAAGTCATGTCCGGTCTGCTCGCGCACGGCATCGTTCCAGGCGAACATCCCCGCCCCGCCGGTGGCGAGCAGCGTCCCGTCGATATCCCAGAAAAGCACAGGCCCTGTCATGCGCGTGCGTGCTCCCGGAAGGCGGCCGTGAGGCCGGCGATGTCAAGTCTGTGGTACCCGGCGACTTCGTCGTTCGTGCCGCACTCGGGCAGTTCGGTCACGCCCACCCGGCGCAGCCGGACGCCGGGGTCGAGGCCCAGTTCCGCGAGCGCGGCGCCGACCATCTCGCCCTGGCCGCCCGTCAGGTAGTGGTTGTCGAGCGTGACGACCCTGCGCGTCGCGCCGACGGTCCGCGCGAGCCAGGCACGGTCGATGCGGTTGAGCCACGGCAGGTTCACCAGGCGGATCGCGATGCCCTCGGCCGCCAGCGCCTCGGCCGCGTGCCACGCGTTGGCCAGCATCCACGGGCCGTAGCCGATCACGACGAGGTCACCGCCCTCACGGATGGTCCAGCCCGCGCCGACGGACGGCGGCCCCTGCGCGCCGTACTCGAACGGCATCGGCCATTTCACGGACACCAGGCGCAGGTAGCTGCTCTCCGCGACCGTGCCGGTCAGGTGCGCCACGAGCGCGGCGACTTCCGCCTCGCTCGACGGCTCCGCCAGCACGAGGTTCGGCACGCCGCCGAGCGCGGAGATGTCGCGGACGGACTGGTGGGAATGACCCGGACCTCCCGGCAGCAGACCCGCGAGCGACCCGACATACATGACCTTCGTCGACTCGCTGCACTGGTTGTAGATCTGCTCGTTCGGCCGCGCCGCCAGGAAACAGGCGAACGAGTGGACGACCGGGAACGCCCCCCGGTGCGCGAGGCCGCATGCCATCGACACCATGTCCTGCTCGGCGATGCCGCACTCGATGAACCGGTCGGGAAACGCGGCGGCGAAGTCCAGCAGGCCGCAGTCCTTGATCAGATCCGCGTCGAGGGCCACGAGGCGCGGGTTCGCCTTCGCGGCGGCCACCAGCGCCCGGCCGTAGGCCGCGACGAGGTTGTCCGTCTGCCTCGGCTCGCGGCGCGGATTCCGGACGCGCGTCTCCATCGCCACGGCGCCGAGGCCGGCGGCCGCGAACAGCCGGTTCGCCTCGGCCGAGAGCTGCGCGAGGCCGTCCAGGTACTGCGCCTCCGGCGGCGCGCCGGAATGAAAGAGGTAGAGGTCGTTGCCGTTCGAGAGCGCCGCGGGCGCCTCCATGAACGAGACGCCCTTCCCCTTCACGGTGTCCGCGATGATGACCTTCGGCCGGTCGGTGATCGCGTCCAGCGCGCGCAGCGTCCGCGAGAACGCCTCGAGGTCGTGGCCGTCGCACCGGCTCACATGCCAGCCGAACGCGCGGAACTTCGCCTCGACGTCTCCCAGGTCGTTCACCTTCTCGACCCACGTGTCCGACTGCACCTTGTTGTGGTCGACGATGGCGACGATCTCGCCGAGCCCCCGGTGGACGCCGGTCGCCAGCGACTCCCAGAGCTGCCCCTCCTGCAGTTCGCCGTCACCCGTCAGCACGAAGATCCGCCGCGGCGTCCCGGCCAGCCGGTTGGCGATCGCCATGCCCTTGGCCTTGGAGATGCCCATGCCGAGCGAGCCGGTGTTGGCCTGGATGAACGGTGTCTCGACATGCGGGTGGCCGGGCAGGCCGTGCAGACGCCGCAGTTCGTGCAGCTTGTCCGCCGGCAGCAGGCCGAGGCCGATGAGCACCGCGTAGAGCGCGGGCGCGTCGTGACCCTTCGACGAGAAGAAGATGTCGCACCGGTCGTCGCCCTGGTCGAGGTCGCGCAGCTCGTTGAGGAACAGCCAGCTCATGATGTCGAGCGAGCTGAAGCTGGTGCCGATGTGGCCCGACCACGCGCCCGCGATCATGTAGAGCGCGTTGATGCGGGCCAGCGCGGCGAAGGCCGCCGCGCGGGCGGCCGGGGCGAGGCCAGGCGCCGCGCACACCCGTGCGAACTCGGACGCGGGGACGTAGCGAAGGTCGAGGCTCTCGCCCTGATCGGTCTGAAGGTCACCCATGTGATGCGGCTCTCGTCTGTTGGGGGCACGCCGCGACGCGGCGCGCGTGTCTATGTGCGTCCGTTACGGGACGAACGGTGCTTCCGTCACCGGCTCCAGCGCCGCGGCCCCGTCCGCCAGCAGGCGCTCGGCGACCAGCCAGTCCACCGGGTCGTTGATGTCGAACCCTTCGTGCCCGCCGGTGATGAACGGGACCACGACGTCGCCGGCGATGGTCCGCCGCTCGCGCACGACGGCCGTCCACGCAATCTCGAGCGACGCGTTCTGCACGTAGACCAGCGGGAGGGCCTGATAGGGCGTGCTGTGCCAGGGCTGCTCGGCCGGCCCGAACGGCAGCAGCGGGAACATGCGCTCGCCGCGCACTACCCACATCTTGCCGGGATGCTCGGTGCACTTCTCCACCGCCCGCAGCGAGTCGACGCCGGTCTGCGCGAGGAACAGCGCCATCGCGCGGCGGATCGTGTCGGCCGTCCGGAACGGGCTCGTGGGGCGCAGCAGGCTGAAGCAGTCGTACGTGCGGCCGGACGACGCCAGCGTCCCGAGCATGTGCTCGATCCATTCGATGTCGGGTGACGTATCGCCCGCAAACTCCGCGGGACGCAGGAACGGCACCTCGGCGCCGTAGTGCCGGGCGATGCGCGCGATCGCCTCCGACTCGGTCGACACCATCACCGCCTCGAACACGCCGCTCGCCCGGGCGGCGGCGATCGTGTACGCGAGCATCGGATGGCCGCCGAGCGGTCGGATGTTCTTGCCGGGCACGCGCTTGGACCCCTGCCGTGCGGGGATCAGCGCCACGGCGCGGGTGCGGACGGAATCAGGCATCAGGAGGCCGCGCTCAGATCTGCGCGGGGTCGTGGTTGATGTAGATGGTCTTGAGGTCCGAGTAGACGTCGATCGCGGCGGTGCCCGCCTCGCGCCAGCCGTTGCCGGACTGCTTCAGCCCGCCGAACGGCATGTGGGCCTCGCTGCCGAACGTGCCGCCGTTGACGACGGCCACGCCGGACTGGATGCGGCCGGTGAACGTCATCGCCCGGTGGATGCTGCGCGTGTGAATCGCGGCGGTCAGGCCGAAGTCCGTCGCGTTGGCGAGCGCGACGGCGTCCTCGAAGCCGCGCACGCGGTAGAGACAGGTGATCGGGCCGAAGAGCTCGTGGCGCGAGATCTCCGCATCGGGAGCGGCCTGCTCGATCAGCGTCGGCGCCACGTAGTAGCCGCCGTCGAGCCCCGGGCCCGTCATCCGGTGACCGCCGGTGAGCACGGTCGCGCCGGCCGCTCTCGCCCGCTCGACCGTGGCCAGCATGTTCGTCATCTGCTCGTCGTTGATGACGGGGCCGTAGTCGTCGGCGTCGGTGGAGCCGACCTTCAGCGCCTTCGTCGCGGCCACGAGCTTCGCCTTGAACGCGTCGTAGACGGCGTCGAACACGATGATGCGGCTGCCCGCCGCGCAGCGCTGGCCGGCGTTGCTGAAGGCGGACCCGATGGTCCACTTCACGGCGTTGTCGAGGTCCGCGTCGTCACAGACGATGAGCGGATTCTTGCCGCCCAGCTCGAGGCAGGTCTTCTTCAGGCTCCGGCCGGTCGTCTCGGCGATCCACCGGCCGACCGCGGTCGACCCCGTGAAGCTGATCAGGTCGACGTCCGGGTGCTGGACGAGCGGCGCGCCGGCCTCCTCGCCGAGGCCGTGCACCGTGCTGTAGACGCCATCGGGCACGCCCGCGAGCCTCGCGAGGACGCCGAACGCCCACGCCGAGAGCGGCGTGTCCTCCGACGCCTTCATGACCGCGGCGTTGCCGCACAGCAGCGCCGGGAACGCCTTCCAGGCCACGTTCGCGATCGGCGTGTTGGCCGCGATGATCAGGCCCGCGACGCCGAGCGGCTGGCGCACGACCATCGCCGCCTTGTTCGGCACCGCGCTGGTGGTGGTCGTCCCGTAGAACCGCCGTCCTTCGCCGGCGACGAAGAAGCCCATCTCGATGGCCGCGTCGGTCTCGCCGGTCGCGTCCTTGACGGACTTCCCGGTCTCGCGCGCGACGAGCGAGGCGATCGCGGCCTTGTGCTCCAGCATCAGCATCGCGATACGGCGGAGCGCGTCACCGCGCGAGACGACCGTCTGCGCGGCCCACGCGGGCTGCGCCGCACGCGCGGCGGCGACGGCGCGGTCGACGTCGACCTTCGTGGAGCGGGCGACCTGGCACAGTTCGCGGCCCGTCGCCGGATCGAACTTCGCGAACGTGCCGCCCGTGGACGCGAGCGACTCCTGATGGCCGATCTGGTTCGGGACGACCGCCGGGAACGCGCGAAGATCCGGCGCTACCACGCGGTGAACCCTCCATCGACACGCAGTTCGTGACCCGTCACGTAGGACGACGCTGACGACGCGAGGAACACGACGGGCCCCTTGAGGTCCCCGGCCTCCGCCATGCGGCCGAGGGGCACGCGGCTGCCGAACTTCGCCTTGAAGTCCGCGTCCTGCCCGCCGAGCACGCCCCCCGGCGACAGCGTGTTCACCCGCACGCCCGAGCGGCCCCAGAGCGTCGAGAAGTACTTCGTCATGTTGACGACGGCGGCCTTCGACGCGCCGTACGCGGGGGACTTCAGGAACGGCAGATTGCCGGGCATGTGGTCGTAGAAGCGCTGATCCGGCGAGACGGACGCGTAGAGCGACCCGATGTTGACGATCGACCCGCGGCCGGCCGCGGCCATCGCGCCGCCGATGACCTGCGTGACCTGCAGCGTGCCGAGCAGGTTGACCTCGACCATCCTCCGGAACTGCTCGACAGGCACGTGCTCGATGGCGCTGCGGCTGCCGCCGGCATCGGGCGGCTGGTCGACGCCGGCGTTGTTGACGAGGATCGACGGCACGCCGTGCGCCGCGGCCAGCGCGCGGTACGCGGATTCGATGGACGCGCGGTCCGTGATGTCGCAGCCGTAGCGCGCGAGCCGCGCGCCCCAAGCCGTCTCCAGCGCCGCGAACGCCGGGGAGGCCTTCGCGCCGGGCAGGTCCAGCGCCGCCACGGTGGCGCCGGCCTCGAGCAGCGCCTCGACCCACACCGGCCCGAGCTTGCCGCACGAGCCGGTGACGACGGCCACCTGGCCGTCCAGACTGAACGCCGGATTCACTGGCGGGCCAGCCCGGCCTTGTCCGCGCCGGCGAGCACGTCGACGCTGAGGAAGTCGTCCTCGCGAAGCGCCTTCGTCGTCGTCAGCCCGATCACGTGCTCCAGGTCGTAGGGCGCGATGCCGCCGCCGGGCGACTTCAGCACGATGTCGTCGGCGGTCAGCACGTGCCCCGCGGGGACGTCGTGCTTCATGACGAGGCTCTTGCCCATCTTGAGCAGCGGCGCGCGCTCGCTCTCGTGGACTTTCTTGACGCCGTCGCCGAGGGCGACGCGCGTCCGTTCGAGGTCGCGCACCATCTTCTTCAGGCCGAGCGGCTCGAGCGAGAACGCGTGGTCCGTGCCCTTCATCGCGCGGTTCAGCGTGAAGTGCTTCTCGATGACGCGCGCGCCGAGCACGTAGGCGGCGACCGCCATCGCGATACCGTTGTCGTGGCCCGAGAAGCCGATCACGGCGCCCGGGAACAGCTCGCGGAACTGCGTGATGACCCGCAGGTCCAGTTCCTCGAACTTCGCCGGATAGCCCGCCGTGCACTGCAGGATGCAGAGCTGCGGGTTGATCGGCATGATGGTGTCGTAGGCGCGCCGGATCTCGTCGATCGTCGCGCCGCCGGTCGAGATGATCAGCGGCTTGCCGAACCGCGCGACGTGTGCGAGCAGCGGCGTGCTCTTCAGGTCGCCCGACGCCATCTTGTAGGCCGGCACGCCCAGCCCCTCCAGGAAGTCCGCGCTCTCGAAGTCGAACGCGGTCGAGAAGAAGTCCACGCCCAGCTCCGCCGCGTAGGCCTTCAGCTCCTGGTATTCCTTCAGGCCGAACTCGAGGAACTCCCGGTGCTCGCCGTAGGTCGCGCCGTAGCTGTTCTCGTTGTCGTACGGCTTGTCGTAGGCCGCCTTCGTGAAGAGGCCGCGGTTGTTGCGCTTCTGCAGCTTCACTGCATGGGCGCCGGCCGCCTTGGCCTCACGGAACAGTTCCCGGCACTGCGCGACACTGCCCTGGTGGTTGTGCCCGATCTCGGCGATGACGTAGCAGTCGGTGTGGTCCCCGATCTCCCTGGACCCGATCCTGATGGTTGCTGACACTCTGAAGCTCCTCTGACCCGCTCCCTACGCGAGGACGGCCGGCCGCAGCTGCGCGACCAGGCGCTCCCACCCGTACCGCGACCGGGCGATCTCGCTGGCGGCCCGTCCGATGCGGGCGGACGCCTCGCCATCGGGCAGCCGGTCGCACCGGTTGACGTCGATGATGTTCGTCATGTGCTCGAACCCCTCGGGCGAGTGTCCGTCGAGGTTCGTGATCACCGTGCAGCCGCATTCCATCGCGGCGTTCACGGTGGTGTTGTTCGCGCGAAGTCCCTTCTCGAAGAACGCCGCCAGGTAGTGGCACTCGAGCAGGTGGTTGTAAACCGCCGTGTCCGACAGATACCCCATGAAGTAGACGCGGCCGTTGAAGAGCGCCTGCAGCTCCTCGAACCGGACGACGAACGAGCCGTCGAAGTTGGTGCCCTCGTGCAGCGCGGTCGAGACGAACACCGAGTAGCTCTTGCCGGTCGCGTCCAGCAGGTCCCGGAGGCGCGTGTAGAGCGGCACGCGGATCTTGTGCGCCATGCCGAAGGTGAACACCTTCAACTCCGTCTGTTCGAACTGCTGCGGGTTCAGAATCGTGCCCGGGCAGAACAGCTCCGAGAGGTCCGGCCGGGCCGGCCGCAGTTCCCGCGCCAGCTCGGCGTTGCCGCAGTACACCTTGCCGGCCGAGGCCAGCAGGCGCTGCTCGATCGGCTCGCCACGGAAGTTGTGGAGGAACAGTTCGAAGTCCCCCGCGTGCGCCTGGCTCCAGATGTCCAGATCGGCCGCATCCGCCGGAGAGAACTCCTCCAGCTTGATGGACAGCAGCGGCCGCCGGTAGCGGCCCAGTTCGACCGCGCGTATCCCGACCACCGGCACCTCGAGATGGGAGGACAGGATCGTGTTGAACTTGGCGATGCCGCAGGTCCAGGGATTGAGGTGGTACCCGGCGATACAGTCGATAGGGGTCGGTTGAGACATGAACAGACTGTCTATTCTAGCCTAGGGGATCGTCACGATCTTCCCGTCGGCGCTCCCGGCCGGTTCCCCCGCAACGGCCTCGATGAGGTACACCGGACGCCGCCGCGCCAGCTCGAGCGTCCGCCAGAGGTACTCGCCCACCACACCTGTCGCCGCAACCTGGAGCCCCCCGATGGCCGCGATGGCGGCGACCAGCCCGAGACGCTCGCCCCCCCGAAGCGCCCAGAGGACCAGGCCCGCCGCGCCCGCGGCGAGCAGCAACGCTCCGGCGGCCATCACGATCCGCAGCGGCAGCGCCGAAAACGCCGTGACCGAGTCGGCGACAAGCGCGATCTTCTTCGTCAGCGTCCAGCCGGACTGGCCGGCGGCGCGCGGCTGCTTGTCGTACTCGACGGTGCCCTGGCGGAAACCCATCCAGGCGATGAGCGCGAACACGCTGACCTGGCGCTCCGCGTACCGGGCGAAGGCGTCGAGAACGGCCCGATCGACGAGGAAGAAATCGGCGCCGCGCTCCGGGATGGTGGTGAGACCGACGACCCGGCGCATGACCCAGTAGTAGACGGCCGCGAAGCCCGCGTGGGCCCGCTCACCCGGGCGCTGACGACGGCTGGCCCAGACAACCTGCGCGCCCTCCCGCCACAGCGCGAGCATCGCCGTGACCGTTTCGGGCGGGTCCTGCAGGTCGGCGGCCAGCACGATGGCGGCCTCCCCATTGGCCGCGTGCAGCCCTGCCGTGATGGCGATGTGGGAGCCCTCGTTCCGTGCCAGCCGGATGCCGCGTACGCGCCCGTCTGTCCCGGCGAGCTCCCGGACGACCGCGAACGTCTGATCCCCGGAATGATCGTCGATGACAATCCATTCCCAGGACTCACCGATCGCATCCATCGCGGCCACGATCCGGCCGTGTATGGCCCTGAGGTTCAGCGCTTCGTTGTAGGCGGGCGTGACGAGAGTCAGCATGCGCCACGCACCGCCTGGATGACGGCCTCGATCACGCGGGCCTGACTGGCCTCGTCAAGGTCGTGGTACAGCGGGAGGATGACCCCCGTGTCCTGGATCTGTTCGCCGGTGGCCAGCCCGCCAGGCGCCTCACGCCAGGTGCCGGCCGGATAGGCGGCCTCGCGGTGGACGTTCATCACGCCACGACGGGTCGCGATGCCTTCGTCCAGCAAGCGCTGCATGAACGGCCGCTGGCACGCCGGGGCGGCCACGCGAATCGCGTAGCTCTGCCAGTTGCTCCGCGCCCACGCCGGTTCGTGCGGCACGGTGATGCCGGCCACACCCGACAGTGCAGCGGCGTAGCGCGCGGCGATCGCGCGGCGACCCGCCACGATCGCCGGGAGCCGCTTGAGCTGCTCGCGGCCGATGGCCGCCTGGATGTCCGTCATCCGGTAGTTGAATCCGAGCCGCGGGTACGACTCGAAGACCACGGACGCGGACTGATGCCGCACGGTGTCCGGCACGTCCATCCCATGTTGGCGCAGCAGCCGGAAACGGGCATCGAGCGTCGCGTCGCGCGTGGTCAGCATGCCGCCGTCACCGGTGGTGAGCAGTTTCCGCGGATGAAACGAGAAACACGCCACGTCCCCTCGCGGTGCGCCGACGCGCGCCCACCGGCCATCCTCGTCCCGGATCTCGCTTCCGGTCGCGCACGCGGCGTCCTCGATGACCCGCAGTCCGTGCCGCCCGGCGACCGCCATGATCCGCGGCAGATCGCACGGCATACCGAGCTGGTGAACGCAGAGCACCGCGCGCGTCGCCGGTGAGATGGCTGCCTCGATCCGGTCGGGATCGATGTTACCCGTCCCGTCGACATCGACGAAGACGGGCGTCGCGCCGCAATAGCGGATGGCGTTGGCGGTGGCGATGAACGAGTGGCTGACCGTGATGACCTCGTCGCCCGGTCCGATGCCGATCGCCGTCAGCGCGAGGTGAAGCGCCGTCGTACAGCTCGAGACGGCGCAGGCATGCGGCGCACCCACGGCCTCCGCGAACTCGCGCTCGAACGCTGCGACCTCCGGCCCCTGTGTCACCCAGCCGGAGAGGATCGCGCGGCGGGCGGCCGCCGCCTCTTCCTCGCCCATCCAGGGCCTGGCGACGGGAATCATGCGGGAAGCCAGTTCCGCACGACCTCTCGCTCGAGCAGCGTTTCCGGGTCGACCCCCTGCTCCCGGTACCAGGCCAGCAGACGCCCCAGCCCATCCTCCAGCGTGATCGACGGCGCGTAGCCCAACAGCACGCGCGCCTGGGTCATGTCGGCATAGAGACGCAGCACGTCGCCGGGGCGACCCTCGACGTGCTCCACGACGGCGTCCGGCCGCCCGGCCGCCTTCGCAACGATGCGCGCCAGCGCGTCGACGGTCGTCTCCGCGCCGAAGCCCAGGTTGATGGTGCGCCCCACGGCATCCGGATGTTCGCCGGCCAGCACGATCCCGCGCGCGCTGTCCGAGACGTACGTGAAGTCGCGTGTCTGCGTGCCGTCGCCGAAGATCACCATCGGCTTCCCGGCGAGACACCGCAGCAGGAACTTCGGGATCACTTCCCCGCTGTCGCCTTCGTGGTGGCTGCGCGGACCGTAGGTATTGAAAGGACGGATGACGACCGTCTCGTAGCCGTAGGTGCGATGGAATGCCCGCGTGTACGACTCACCGGCAAGCTTTGACCCGCCATACACGGTGCACGGAAACGTCGGGTGGAGTTCGGTCATCGGCACCTGCATCGCGGTACCGTAGACCTCGGAGCTCGACACGTAGACGAACCGGCCGACACCGGCAGCCCTGGACGCACTCAGCAGCCCGAGTGTGCCGGTGGCATTGACGTCGTGGTTCTCGGCCGGCGCGTGCACGGAGTGCCGCACGCCGAGGCACGCCAGGTGATACACGACGGACGCGTCGGCGAGCCATGGCGCCACGGCCGGCACGTCCCGGATGTCGGCGTCGACCACGATGAGACGGGGATGGTCTCCCGGCAGGTTTTCCCGCGAGCCGTTCACGAAGTTGTCGACCACGACGACCTCGTTGCCGGCGTCGAGAAGCTGGCGCGTCAGTTCCGACCCGATGAACCCCGCGCCGCCCGTGACGAGCACGCGCCCCATCATCGGCCTCCCGCCGCCGGCAGCGGCAGCACGCGGTCGGCCTCCGGGCCGCACGCCGGTTCGACACCGGGCCGCGCCAGCAGCGTCGCGACGTCCCTGGCATTCGCACGACCTGCCAGGCACAGCAGGTGGGCGCGGGTCGCGCGATCAACCGGCACGCCCTGCCGGAGCAGCAATTCCAGGATCGGCGCGCGGTCGCCCACGGTGGCGGCTTCGAGGGGCGTCATGCGACCGTGGGGGACGCGCAGGACGTCGTGGCCGATGTCGTACCGGTCCAGGGGGCTGACGCCGGAGTAGAGCTGCCGCATCGCCGCCGGCGGGTCGTCGTCGACGATCGCCTCGGCGAGATTGAGCGGGCGATCCGTCAGCACATGAAAGCCCAGAGCCTCGAGGCCCGTGTAGACCGCCACGGCCAGTGTCGCCGCCACGATGGGCGCGGCGGCGATCAGGCGAAGGTGAAGGGGTGTCATTGAGTGGTATCGAACCAGGCGCCGGGCCACCGCCAGTGAATCTGGATGCGGGGCGACGCCGGGCGGCGCCACAGCGCATCGGCCATGAGCGCGTCCTTGATCCCTCGCTCACGCGGGCCGGCGAGGCTCACCTCCTGTGCCTCCAGCCACGAATCGGCATAGACCCACGCCTTGCGCGTGGCGTGCGCACTGTCGCGAAGGCTGTAGTGCACACCCATCGTCTTGATGCCCCAGGTCAGCGCAACCGCGGCCACCAGCGCGGCCGCCGCAGGCGATACCCGCACCGACCCGCCACCGTCGAGACGCGCGGCCAGAGCCCCGGCCGCCGACAGGGCAAAGAGCGCCCCGGCCGGGCTCATGATGACGTCCTTCGTGTACACCAGGTTCATCGCGGCGTTGCCAGCGAGTACGGCTATGAAGACGACGATCATCCGATCCGCGTCCGCGAGCTGCCATCGGCGCCACCGTGCCCACCCGGCCGCGATGTGCGCCGCCAGCAACACCGTGACCGATGTGCACGCCACGAAGTTCACGGCGACCCACGGCTCGAGCTCGCCATGCACGAGCTGGCGCACCATCCAGAACACGCCGGCCCGGGGCTCGGCGAACAGCACGGTCCCGACCGACGCCAGCACGTTGTACGCGAAGAGTGGAAGCGGGCTGGCGCCGAACCGCGCCTGGATCTCGTCCGGCTCGAGAATCGCGAAGCCGAAGCCGGTGGCGCGCTCGTCAAGGCCAGGCGTGCCGACGTCGAAGACCAGGAACCGAACCGCAAAATAGGCGGCGACACCGGCCACGGCGGCGGCGACGCCCCACCGCGACACGCCGCGCCAGCCCGCGACATACCCCGCGACGACGATCACGCCCACCAGCAGCCCGCTCTCGACCGACAGCGCCGCCACGGCGAGCAGCAGGAACGCGGCCGCGTCGGACCACCAGCGGTGCGGCGCGCTGGCGAGGAGCACCGTGAGCACGCAGCACAGCACGATCGTCAGGTAGGCGTTGACGGGAAAGGCTTCGCGGATGGTGTCCGCGGATGTGTGGATGGACAACAGCATCGCGACGGCAAGCGGCACCGCCGACGCCTGGGCCCAGGTGCGGACGCGGAGGGCGGCCACGAGCGCCGCGATGGTCAGTGTCAGCTGGACCGCATGCACGCCACGGAACCACGCCGTGTAGTTGCCGTCCGCGACGAGGTACACGAGCCGGATGGGCGCAAAGAGCAGCGGTCGCAGGTATCCGTCCGACCACAGGTTGTTGACGAACAGTTCCCGGAGCGTCCGCCGGTCCGCGGCGAAGATGTTCTGCAGGCTGTCGCTGAGCTGGACGGGGATATCGACCAGAAAGTACGACGCCAGCCCCCCGACCACCGCCGTGTAGAGCCAGGCCGCCGTGCGTGGCTGGAGTGCCGTCACGCGCCTGCGCATGCCGTCCGCAGCACGTCGGCCACGTAGGCGACCTGCTCGGACGTCAGCTCTGGGAAGATCGGCAGCGAGAGCACTTCACCCGCCGCCGCTTCCGCCGCCGGAAAGTCGCCGGGACGGCCACCGAGGTTGCGGTAGGCGGGTTGCAGGTGCACGGGGATCGGGTAGTGCACGCCGGTCTGCACGCCGGCGGCGTCGAGCCGCGCGCGCACCTCGTCCCGCCCGGTCAGCCTGACCGCGAACACGTGGTAGACGTGCCGGTCGCCCGGCCGCTCCTCGGGCACGCGCACGCCCGTGCCGGCGAGCGCGGCACGGTACTCCGCGGCGCGCGCGCGCCGTGCCTCCGTCCAGGCGTCGAGATGCCGGAGCTTGACCCGCAGGATCGCGCCCTGGATGCCGTCCATCCGGTAGTTGAAGCCCTTGAGAAGGTGCTCGTACCGCCGCTCCTCGCCCCAGCTTCGGAGCAGGCGTGACGTCCGGGCGATCGCCGGGTCGCCCGTGACGAGCGCGCCGCCCTCCCCGTACGCGCCGAGGTTCTTGCCCGGATAGAACGAGAAGCACGCCACGTCGCCCATCGACCCGCACGTCCGGCCCTGATACGAGGCCCCGTGCGCCTGCGCGGCGTCCTCGATGACACGAAGGCCGTGCCGTTTCGCAATCGCCAGGATCGGCGTCATATCGGCCGGATGGCCGAACAGATGCACCGGCATGATGGCCTTCGTCCGCGGCGTGACCGCGGCCTCGATCTTCGCCGGGTCCATCGTCAGGTACCGGGGCTCGACGTCGACGAACACCGGCGTCGCGCCCGCGTACTCGATGGCCGAGACGGTCGCGACGAACGTGAACGGCACGGTGATGACCTCGTCGCCGGGACCGATGCCGCACGCCAGCAGCGCCAGGTGGAGCGCGCTGGTCCCCGAGTTGACCGCGACGCACTCGGAGACGCCGCACCACCGGGCGAACTCCTGCTCGAAGGCCGTGACCTCCGGTCCGAGAATGAACTGCGTGCTGTCGAGCGTGCGGATGACGGCGGCGTCGACCTCCGCCTTGATGGCGCGGTACTGCGCGCCGAGATCCAGATAGGGCACCTTCATCACGAACGGGACTCCTCGGCGGCCGCGGGCGTCCAGCCGTCGCGCCACCGGAGAAAACGGGCAGGAACGCCGGCGACGATCGCGCCAGCAGGAACGTCGGCGGTCACGATGGCCCCGGCGCCGACGATAGCACCACGGCCGACGGTCACGCCCGGGAGGAGAACGGCGTTGACGCCGACATCCACGCCGGCGCCGATCCGGACGGGTGCGATCACGAGGTCGGTCGCGATGACCGGCATGTCCACGGGCAGCGCCGTGTGGGACGAGCCGAGGACGCGCGAGCCAGGCCCGACGCCGGAGGCCTCGCCCATCTCGAGGTCCCTGACGTCGAGATACGCCATCGGACCGATCCAGACACGATTCCCGAGACGGCAGCTCCCGTCGAACCGGCCCTGGAGGAAGGCCATCTCGCCGATGAAGACGCCGTCGCCGACCTCCACCGTCTCGGGGTGGCGGATCATCGCACCGCGGCCGACTCGCAGGGCATGGCCGCAGCGCTTCAGCATGGCCCGCCAGGCCACACGCCGCATCCGGGCGTCGACCTCGGAATCCCCCCACGCGTGCGTCGCGGCCAGCGCCAGCAGATCCGGCAGCGACCGTTCCCTCCGGAGGCGGTCGCAGAGGGCCAGATCCTCCGGCGGATCCGGCTCGATGGGGCGAAGGCCGTGCACGGCGGGCACGATGCGTCCCACCGTCATCCGCACACCCCGGACAGGCGGGGCTGACGTCTCATCGCGACACCCCGGCCGGCTGTGTCCGCGCCGCCGTACCCCTGGACGCCAGCGACGTCGTCGCCGCCTCGAGCAGCCGGACAACACGCAGACCCGCCGCCCCATCCGTCAGCGGCGTCGTGCCAGCGGCGATGCACTCCGCGAAGTGCCGCACTTCGTGCTGCAGCGCCTCGGCCACCGGCAGATGCGGCGCCCACATGTCACCCGAGCGGTAGCCGACGAGCACCTGGTACCGATCCTCGGGACTCTCGTCGACCGAGATGCCCCGGTCGTAGACCTTCACCTTCTCGCTGGCCTCGAGGTCGTCGAACACGATCATCCGGCGGCTGCCGCCGATGAGCGTCCGCCGCACCTTCACGGGTGCGAGCCAGCTCGCGTGCACGTGGCCGAGCAGCGTGCCCTCGAAGAACATCGTCAGATACGCGACGTCCTCCGGCTTCCCCGGCACGTGCGACATGCCGGTCGCGGACACGGAGACCGGATGCCGGTCGAGCACGTAGTCCATGATCGACAGGTCGTGCACGGCGAGGTCCCACAGCACGTTCACGTCGTGCTGGAACAGGCCGAGGTTGATCCGCACGGAGTCGTAGTAGTAGATGTCGCCGAGTTCGCCACTATCGATGAGCTGCCGGATGCGCCGCACGGCCGGCGTGTAGACGAAGGTGTGGTCGACCATCAGCACGAGGCCGCGCCGCGCCGCCTCCGCCACCATCGCTTCGCCTTCGGCGACCGAGGCCGCGAGCGGCTTCTCCACCAGCACATGCCTGCCCGCCCTGAGCGCCGCCAGTGTGAGCGGGGCGTGTGTCGCCACGGGCGTGGCGATCGCCACGGCATCGACGTCCGGCAACTCGAGCAGCGCCTCGGCGCTCCCGACAGTCCGCACGCCGGGGAAGCGCCGCGCTGCGTCCGCGAGCCGTTCCGGCTGCGGATCCGCGATCGCGGTCAGCGCGGTTGCCGGGCATTCCCGGAAGTTCCTCGCCAGGTTCGGACCCCAGTAGCCATACCCGATTACGCCGACACGAATCATCAATGCTCCTCAGCAGAGCCACAGGACTCCGCCGTCCAGTCGGAAGGGGCGACCATGCGCGCGATTTCCTCCCGCCCCTTGTCCGCCATCCGGCACGCCACCGCGCGGGCCTCTTCCGGCGTCAGCCGCGCCCCGTACCGCTGCGCCACACGTACCATCACGTCATCCGAGGTGTAGGCGGCGGCCGCAAGGGGACGGACGTGCACCCCGACTTCGCTTTCCAGCAGGCCGGGTCTGACCTCATAGAACGCGTTCGGGTCGGATCCGCTCCTGAGCAGCCAGGTCGCCGTCGCGGCGTCCGACAGGGCGATCGCCTCGGCGAGGTTGCGTGGGGGATCCGCGGCGAACGGCCCCGACGGCAGCGCGCCTCCCGCGCTGATCAGGACCATCAGGCCGGCGGCGGCCGCGATCGGCGCGGCGACGACGGTGTGCAGGATCGTCCTGGGCGCGATCGACATCTATTGAGTCTCGTCGAACCAGTCGTTCGGCCAGGGCAGTGCGGGCCATGGCGCAACCGGCGTCTTCCGCAGCGCGTCCGCCTCGAGCGCCTCCTTCAGCCTCCGCTTCGCCGGCGAATCGAGGGCGCCATCCGTCCGCGCCACCCAGTCATCGACCATCGCCCATTCACGACGGACCGCGATCGCCTCCTTGCGGATGCTGAAGTGGATGCCGACGAGCTTGATGGCCCAGGCGCTGGAGAGCACCAGGAGCGCGGCGGCGGCGACCGCGGAGCTGCGGCGCCAGGTGCCCTGCCCGGCGCGCATCAGGACTTCCCGCATGGCGACGGCGGCGGCCGCCGCGACGAAGACCCCCGCCGTGGAGAGAACGACGTCCTTCACGTATGCGTAGCAGAAGGCCGCGTTCGCGACCACGAGGACCGGCGCCATCAGAAGGATGCGGTCGTGGTGGGTCAGACCCTCCCGCCAGTCGCGCTGCCGGAGCCAGTACGTCACACCGATGAGCACCGTCACGCCGGTCGCGCAGAACGCGTTCAGTTCCGCCCACGATTCACGAGTCCCCTGGACGAGTCCGCGCACGACGTAGTAGATGGCGCCGCGCGGCTCGGCCGTCAGCATCGTGAGGACCGCCGCGGAGAGGTTGTACGCATAGAACACCAGCGCGCGGTCGCCAAAGCGCCGCTGGATCTCCTCGGCGTCCAGCATCCCGAATCCGAAGCCGGAACTGCGCTCGACGAGAGACGGCGTGCCGTTGTGAAACCAGCCGAAGCGCACGACGAGATACGCCACCACGCCGGCCGTCATCAGCGCGACCGCCGTACGGGAGAGACCGCGCCAGCCGAGGGCCAGCGCCGCGGCGCCGGCGGCCCAGACGAGCAATCCGGACTCAATCGTCAGCGCAGCATAGACGAACAGCAGCACCGCCATTGCGTCATTGAGGCGGCGGCGCGGCTCGGAGGCGAGCACGGCCGTGCCCAGTACGCAGATCGCGATCACAAGGAAATGGTTGATCGGGAACGCCTCCCGCACCGTGCCCGGGAACGTGTGCCCGCCGACGAGTACCGCGACACCGAAGGCAAACGCGACCGCGTCGGTGGTGGTCTCCACCCGAAGCCACCGCAGAAACAGCGCGAGCAGCACCAGGACCTGCGCGATATGGATGGCCTTGAACCAGGCGAAGTACGCGCCACCGGAGACCTGCATCACGAACACGTACGGCGGCCACATGAGCGGCCGGAAGTACCCCTGGTTGTCCATCTTGCCGATGAACACCTCCCACGCACCTTGATCGACGACGCTCATCATGTTGCTGGCGCCGTCGGTCAGCTGAATCGGGATACGGGTCATGAACCACCCGAGCGTCGCCGTAACGGCGATGACCAGCACCCAGGCCCACCGCCGGGGTGTCACGCCCGAGGATCTCCGCGGCCGAGGAGGCGTGCGGGAACGCCGGCCACGACCGCGCCCGGAGGCACGTCCTTCGTCACGACCGCCCCGGCGCCGACCATCGCCCCGGCGCCGATGACGACACCGCAGAGCACCACCACGCCGCTGCCCAGCGACGCGCCCGACTCCACGCGCGTGGGTACGACCGTCCAGTCCGCGTCGGTCTGCAGGCGGCCCTCCGCCGTCGCACGCGGGTACCGGTCGTTGATGAACATCACGCCGTGCCCGACGAAGACGTCGTCTTCAATCGACACCCCTTCGCACACGAACGTATGTGAAGAGACCTTGCAGCGGGCGCCGACCGAGGCGCCTTTCTGGATTTCGACGAAGGCCCCGATCTTCGTGCCAGCGCCGATCGAACAGCCATAGAGGTTCACCAGTTCCGGGTGGTGAATCACGACGTCCGGCGCGAGCACGACAGAGCTGGCAATGGGCACTAGGGTGTTCCCCGTCGGCCGCGCAGACCGAGACGATGGGCGAGCATGGCGAGATCGTAGCGGAGCCGCCGAGCCGCGCGCTTGAGCCTGTTCCCCTGTCTGCGCAGCACCTGGCCGGCTTCGTAGCCCGCGGCGCGTGTCTTCCGTCGCGCGACCGCCGCGCGATAGACGCCCCCGTTCACCACATGCAGAACGTGCTTCCCGACGACCCTGGCGACGCGCGCCGGATGCAGGCGGACTCGCATCCGGTACCCGGCCCAGCGCACCTCGGCGCGAACGTCCTTCCATCGCTGCACCAGCGCCTCCCACCGCTGGTCGAGCCGGTGCAGCAGATAGCCCTGCTTCGCGTGATGACGGAACAGATACGCGGCCTGATACCGGAGGATCAGCAGCGCCATCCCGCCGCGACCGATGCCGGTCGGTGGTGTTCCCGCCACGTACTCGGTGAACAGCACGCGCGAGTGCTGGAGCCACACGGGCTGGCCCAGCCCTGCGGGTCCGGCGCCGGCAAACAGTGACGTCTGCTGCTTCTCGACGCTGGCCTGCGCGGGCTGCCGACGAAACCACAGAGCCTCCGGCACCTGGGCGAACGAACCGGCGAGTGCGAGCTCGACCATGAGCAGCCGATCAGGCTGAATCACCGGGCGGAACACGCCGGCGCGGCGCAGGGCGTCGATCCGAATGAGGCCATACACCATGTCGCCGGCTCCGACGGGCTCGGCCGCAAACGCCAGCACGCGGCCGCCGGGAGCCGTGATCGCCGTCGTGTCGAACGCCTTCGGCGGCTTGTTCAGCGGCTGCCTGGCGTCATCGACGCGCTGCGTCAGCGGGAACGCCAGCACCGCCGAGGCGTTGGCGTCGAGCGCCGCACGCGCGCGCGAGAGCCACTCGGGATGCCACCAGTCGTGATCGCTGGCCCAGGCGAAGTACCGGGCCGACGGGTACGCGGCCACCGCCTCCTCGAAGGCATCCCGCCACGTCGGCACCATGCCCTTCCGTTCGGCATGCCGCACGAAGCGCACGCGATCGTTCCCGAGATACGGCGAGACCGCGTCCACGGTGGCATCGACCGAGGCATCATCCACCAGCACCACTCCGAAATCCCGGTCCGTCTGCGCCAGCAGGGAGTCGAGGGCTTCGGGCAGATGACGCGCGTTGTTGTACAGCGTCACGCCGAAGACCACGGACGGCGTCATCAGGCCTGCAGCTTCTCCACCACGATGACGCGGCCCTTGCCGCCCCAGTCCATCTTCGCCTCGAGATCCGGGCGCGACCGACACCCCTCGAGCACGAACATGAGGCGGAGCAGATCCTTGTTGAGCAGCGTGATGTGCGTGGGATCGAGGTCGTCCTGCTGATTGAAGTCCAGGAGGTCGGCCGGGTTCGGGTGATACCGCGTCGTCACGTAGATGAACTTCGACGTCATCCGCACCATGTTGGCGACGGCCTTCTTCACCTCGAGGACCGTCAGGTGCTCGATCACTTCACGGCAGATGACCAGGTCCACGCAGTCGGCCGGCCTGAGGGACGGATCGGTGACCGACCCCACGGCAATGCGATCCCGCACCTCAGGCGTGGCGAGGCGCTTGCTGCTTTCGGCGAAGTCGATCCCCTCGACGTCCACGCCAAGCTCCCAGAGCAGGTGCATCAACGCGCCAGGTCCGCAGCCGAGATCGAGGGCCCTGACCGGCTGAAAGACGTCCTTGATGAGCGCCGGATTCTTCCCTTCGATGCCGCGGCGGACCTCGAGGCTGTAGTTGTTGCCTGCGTCGCGCCACTCCCCGGTGAAGTACTCCGCATCGTAGTGCGCGGAGGCGGTCGGCTTCTGTTCCAGGATACGGCGTTCGAACTCGGTGATGGTCATGAGGGTCCTGAGAGAAGAGCGACTAGAGGGCAGTCTGTTCCGCGGACTGCCGGAATCGCTCGAGAATTCTGCTGGAGGAATCCAGCACGGTGTCGAGATAGACGATGCCGATGTTGTGCTCGGCGCAGATGCGGACCTGCTCGGCCGGCAGCCGGCCGTCCCAGTCCCTGCCCTTCACGTAGTACTTCGGGCGCAGATGCCTGAGGATCGTCTCGGTATCGTGCGTGTTGATGTGCGTAAAGGCGATGTAGCGGATGGCGTCGATCACGATGGCGCGCTGATCTTCCGGCAGCAGCGGCGCGTGCTTGGTGCGGACGTAACGGTCCGACGCGACGTTGCAGAGCAGCGGCACGTCGACGGCGGCCGCGGCCGCGCGGAAGTACTCGATATGCCCCTTGTGCAGGGGATCGAACGCGCCGTCCACCATGGCCACCGCGCCGTGGTACGCCGGGAGATCGTCGAAGGACAGAATCACGACTGTACCAGCAGCCCCTTGGCTTTCAGTTCGTCGAGTGCCTTGTCGAAGAAGTCGACCGCGACGTCCGGCGTCGTCTTCGCCCATTCGATCAACTCGGCGAACCCCTGCTCCAGCGACACCTTCGGCTCGAAACCGAGGGTCTCGCGGGCGCGGGTGATGTCCGCTGTATTGTGACGGACGTCGAAGGTACGGCCGACGTTGGTCACGTTCAGGTCGACCGTGCTGCCAAGCAGGCGCTTCAGCATCCGGGCGATCTCGAGGATCGTCACCGTGGAGCCGGAACCGACGTTGACGGGCAGATAGTCCGCGCCCGGCTTCTCGAGCATCAGCGTCAGACAGGCCACGACATCGTGAATCGAGACGAAGTCGCGGAGCTGCCCGCCGTCCTCGAAGACCATCGGTGGCTTGTTGTTCATCAACCGGCTGATCCAGATGGCCGCGACGCCCGCGTACGGGTTGCTCAGGCTCTGGCGGGGACCGTAGACATTGAAGAAGCGAGGCGCGACGGCGGGAATGCCGTAGTGCTTGCCGATGAGCAGCACCATCTCTTCCTGGTGGTACTTCGTCATCGAGTAGATGTTGTCGCGATAGAGCGCCTTGTTCTCCGGCGTCGGCACGGAGACGACGTCCGCGCCGCAGGACGGGCACTTCTGCTCCCAGTCCTTTGCGGCCATCTGCGCCTCACTCCGGATACCGGGGGCGACCGGACCACACGTCGCACAGTGGTAGGCACCTTCGCCGTAGACACCGATCGACGAGGCGACAATCACCTTCTCGACCTTGTGCTTCGTGTTGACCAGGATGTCGAGCAGCAGCGCGGTGCCCCTGGTGTTCACGTCGACGTAACGGTCGATCTCATACATGCTCTGGCCGATCGATACGGCGGCCGCGAAGTGCACCACCGCTTCCGCCGCCAGCACGAGCGGCTCGAAGGCCGCACGGTCGCGGACATCCCCCCGCACGTACGTGACCTTCGGGTTCGCATACGACGGCCACGTGCCCGAGCGGTGCACCTGTGGCACCAGGCTGTCGAGCACAACCACGTTGTAGCCGCGACTGACGAGGGCATCCACGAGATGGGACCCGATGTATCCGGCGCCGCCGGTGACCAGCACGTTCCTGATTGCCATTCCGCTCCTCTTACCTGGGTGAACCGCTCGCGCCGCCACCGCTCGGTGATGTTCTCACTGTGCCCGACGGGGCACCACCGAGGGCCGCCGGGCGCCTCGCCGTCCTCGGTGCTGCGGCCCATTCACGGGACCGGTTCTAGCGCTGTGCCGGCGCCATCCGGCGCTCGGCGTCGGCCCAGTCCTCGGGGCCGTCGATCGTGAGCGATTCCGACGCGGGCACGACCATCGGCCGGCAGTCGCGTCCGTAGATGCTCCGCTGTTCCGTCAGCGTCCGTCGCCAGAAGGTGTACACCGTGCCGTCGCGGACGCACGCCACACGGGCGTCCTGCCGGCGGGTCACCCGGGCCCCTTCGGGCAGAAACGGCACCAGACGACCGTCCTCGATCCGCATCACATAGTCCGGCGAGAGGTGCCGTGGCAGTTCGACCACGCTCACGACCGAGTCGGCGTTCGTGATTCGCAGCAGCTCCACCGACCGCCGGATGTGGACAGGCGTCCTGAGCGGCGAGGTCGGCTGCAGCAGGACCACAATCTCCGCCTCCCAGCCCTCTCTCGCGAGCTCTGTCACGGCATGCTCGATCACCGGCAGCATGGGCGTGTCATCGGCGGCCAGCTCGGCGGGTCGCAGGAACGGGACATCCAGTCCCGATGCCCGGCCCACATCGGCAATCGCGGCGTCGTCCGTCGAGAGGACCACGCGTTCGATCACCCCCGATGCCCGCGCGGCTTCGGCCGCGTAGGCCAGCAGCGGCCTGCCGTGGAGGGGCCGCGTGTTCTTGCCCGGAAGCCCCTTCGAGCCTCCCCGCGCAGGGACGAGACCCAGCACCTTCATCTAGCGGGCTCTCGCGTTCTGCACGTACCGGATCTCATTCAGCAGCGCGCGGACGCCGTCGCGCGCCGGCAGCACGTCGCTGCCAGACTGGACGGGCCGGCAGACGTAGCTGATGTGGAGATGGTCCGCCGCGTAGTCGGCGCGGAGCGGCTCGAAGCCCGCGCGGCGCAGAAACGCGATCATCGTGTCCTCGGTCAGGTAGTACGGGTGGTCGACCTTCACCGCCTCCTCCACCGACCAGTTCCGCAGATACGCGGCGCGGAAGTCGACGATGTCGACGAACAGAAGGCCCAGGGGATAGATGAGTGACCGGACGACCCGCAGCGTCCGCTCGATATCGAGCAGATGGTCGACGGTCTGGAACAGGCCGACGACGTCGAAGCGCCGGCCATCGGGCTGATAGTCCTCGACCAGGCCGGTGATCGTCTCGAGACCCAGGGCGCGCGCCTCCTCGACTTCAAGCGGCGCGGGATCGATCACTGTCGCCTCGAGACGGAACCGTTCCGACAGGTGGTGGGCGACAACCCCGGTGGATCCCCCGATATCGAGCAGCGACGCGTACCCGGCGCCTTCGACGAATGGCGCCAGGAGATCGGCACGCTCGCGGGCGTAGGCGAGCTGTTCCCCCTGGATGGACTTCGCGTCGATGAGCCTGCCGTGGTACGCGCTGACGAGCGGCCGGTAGGTGCCGTTGTAGAACCGGCCGTACGCCTCGGCCGTCATCATCGGGTTGAGAAACACCAGACCGCAGTCCGCGCAGGCCGATGCCGGCGCGGGATAGCCGTAGCGATCGCGATGGGTGATGACGACGAACCGGTCCCCGCCGCAGAGATTGCACGCCTGCACGGGCATCTTTGCCTGCGCCGCGAAGTCGAACGGAAGGGCAGCTATCCGGGCCGCACGTTCTGGATTCACGCTGCTCACGAAGGCTCCTCGTCCCGGGTCAGTAGGTCAGACGCTTTTCAACGGTGAGCGGCACCGTCGCCAGGCAGTCCGCAATCCGGCGGCCGGCCTGCCCGTCACCGTAGAGATGATCCGGCGCGGGACGCCCGCGCCGCTGATGTTCGCGGATGGCCGCGGCAATCGCGGCACGATCGTGCTCCACGTCAATCACGTTCCGCCCGCGCTCCCGGCCCTGCTGCCGCGACCCGACGTTGACCGCCGGCACGCCCAGGAATGAGCACTCCCGGATCGCCACGCTCGAATTGCCCACGATGGCCGTGGCGCCGCAGAGCAGACGCAGGAAGTCCTCCGGGAACATGTTCCGGAAGAAGTGGAAGTGTTCCGGCTTCTCCTTCTCGCGGAACACACGGATCCCCTTCGACGTGCCGTCGCTGCCGGCGTCCACGTTCGGCCAGAACCACAGCACGGGCAGCCCCGCGTCCTTGACCGCGTAGAGGGTCTCGTCCACCTGGTGGCGGGCCTCCTCGTACTCGGTCGTCACCGGGTGCTGCATGACGACCAGGTAGCCGTTCGACAGATCGCCCCGCGCACCGACCCCGCCATACTTCACGAACGGGTCGAAGTCCATCGCCGGGCTCGCGGCAACCTCGGCCGCGATGTCGATGGACGGACATCCCGTCAGAATGACGGACGCGGGCTCTTCACCGAGCCTGATGACGCGGGCGCGCGCGCCCTCGGTCGAGACCAGGTGGATGTTCGAAAGCTTCGTCACGGCGTGGCGGACCTTCTCATCGATGGAGCCGGTCACCTCTCCGCCCTGCACGTGCACCACGGGGATGTTCATGTACGACGCGGCCACGGCGGTGGCGAGCGTTTCGTAGCGATCCGCGATGGTGACGACGGCATCGGGCTTGAGATTGTCGAAGACGGTCGCCAGTTCGACCAGGCCCATGCCGGTGGACTTGGCGGACGTCACGAGGTTCTCGCCCTCGACCACCATGTACACCCTGGCCGCGGGCGTGAAACCGTCACGCTCGATGGCGCCGATTGCGTTTCCGTAGCGCTCGAGGAGCGCCGACGCCGCGACGACAAGCTGGAGTTCCAGGTCCGGGTGCTGCTGGATGGCCGTGAGAGCCGTGCGGATGCGCGAGTAGCTCGGGCGCGCGGTCACGACGACGCAGATCTTTCGCTTCATGAGTGTCCCGTCACCGTGAGAGGTGATCTTCCGTCAGGAGTTCGTCCACATCGAGGGACCGCGCCAGACGGCGCCCGACGACATCCCGGAGACGCGACTCGGGAAGGCCGGTGCCGGGCTTCTTGAGCGCGAGGTCCGCGGGTGCCAGTGTATGCCCGGCCGGGAGTGCCCGGACCGCCACGAGGCTTCGCGTGAAGATGGCCCGCAGCGGGGCCGCGGCGGCGGCCGCCCCGTCCTTGTCCACGGGAGACGCCTTCATGGTCTCGATGAAACGGATCCCGTCGACCAGCTGCCGCAGCTCGGACGTCGTCACCGAGGCGATGACGTCCGGGCCGAACATCTCCCGGCTGAGCGTGACATGCAGCTCGAGAATATCGATCCCCAGCGTCACGGCCGCGAGCCCCGGGTAGATCGTCGCCGAGTGATCGGACAGTCCCACCCATCCACCGTAGCGGGACCGGAACTCCGGGATCAGATTGAGTCCGACCTTTTCGGGCGGGCACGGATAGGCCGTCGTGCACTGCAGGACGCCCACCTGGACACCGGCCTCCTTCACGCGCGCCACCGCGGCGTCCAGCTCGGCGAACGGGCTCATCCCGCTCGAAAACACCACCGGCCTGCCCGTCGCCGCCATGCGGTCGAGGAGCGCGTGGTGGCCGATCTCCCCGGATGCAACCTTCCAGAAGCGCTGCCCAATCCGATCGAGGATCTCGACGGACTCATTCGAGAATGGCGAGCAGATGAACGCGACGCCGCGCTCCGCGCAGTGATCCGAAAGCCCCTGCCACTGCTCAGGCGTGAACGCCATCCGCTGCCAGTAGTCGTACCGCGTCGCATCCTGGCGGCTGAACTTCACGCGGAACGGCTCGGAGGGGGTGCTCTCCGCGCTCGCGATGTGCATCTGGAACTTCACCGCGTCCGCGCCGGCCGTGGCGATGGCGTCCACAAAGGCGTGCGCCTGGCCGAGCGAGCCGTCGTGCGTCAGGGCGACCTCGCCGATGACGAAGCAGCGGCCGGTGCCGATCGGGGGCTGAGAAGTGGTCATAGCAGGCCTGGCCCTCTCGACGATAGCCCAGGTGCGACCTTGAGCACGATGGTCTTGGCGGCGGCGATGAGCCGCGCCCGGCGATGGCGCCAGAGGGCGAGCCGCTGTTCACGGTACTTGTCCGCGTAGCGCCTGGCGCGGTCAGCCTGCACGGCGGCCCTGCCCTCCCGCTCGCGAATCTCCCGTGGGTCGCCCAGCCATCGCAGTCCCCAGGGCGTGTCCATCACCGCGGCCAGCGCGGCCGCGGCCAGCCGGCCCGAAGGTATCGTCCGCTCCGGTGCGCCGGCGGTCAGGACCGCGGACGCTTCCACGGCGTCCACGAACCGGGGCGTGGCCGCCAGGTGCCGGCCGGCCGGGCGGATGAACGCCTCCACGAAGGCGGCGTTGCGCGACGACGTCCTGCCGGCAAGACCGTCGAGGAGCTGGCGGGCGTGCTCCTCGAGCGAGCGGCTCGTGTGCAGGAAACCCTCTCCCACCTGGAGCAGGTACTGGAAGTGGAGCGTGCCTTCCTGGTTCTCACGAAACTCCGGCAACAGCACCGTGTAGACCGGGCGGTCGACGATCGCCGCCTCGATGAGCGCGCTGGTGTTGAGGCCCGTGACGACGGCGGCGTGATACATCGAGTCGAAGTAGTCGGCACGAGTCCGGGCGTCGAGCGGATTGGATCCGAAGACGTGGACACCCGGGAACTCCCCCGCGAGATCGACGCCCTCCCATTCGGCCAGACGCTGCGGATGGGGACGCACGACGATGGGCAGGTCGCGCAGCCTCGCGTCGCCGTGCTGTCGCAGCGTGTGAATCCAGCGGCGCACGAATCCGGACTCCGGCGGGCTTCCCTTGAACAGGGAGGAGCAGACATAGAGGGCGAACGGCCGCGCATCCGGAAGTCCCACGCGCTGGCAGAACGCCTCCCGACCCAGCGACGGCTGCCGGTCGAACCACTGGTCGAAGCACTGCGCGCCGGTGACGACCACCATCTCCGGCGGCAGACCATGCAGGTCGACGGCTTCGCGCTTCTGTGTCTCGTTCCACACGAGGACGCGGTCGGGCCGCACGCGGATGAGCGCCTTGCTCGTCAGGTGGTCCCAGCTCCAGACCGCCAGCGCCGTGGGAATCCTGAGCGCCCGCGCGGCGCGCAGGTAGTCGAACTGCGGGGAGCCCAGCTCGATGAGCGGCGTGATCATGACAAGGTCCGGCCCGATCGCGCCGATGAACTCGCGAATGCGCGGCGAGGGCCCGATGGCGTTCTCCACCTCCGCGATGCGCGCCCCGGCGCCGTCCACCCCCCAGCGATCCCTTGCCCATGCCGCGAACTTCGGAGTCCGCTCGGCCGCGCGCTGCCGGATCTTCGGGGCGTCCGCGTAGCGCGGTTCTTCGTAGCGCAGGAAGTCGAGCGCGAGCCGCAGCCCCTCCGACAACCGGGTCCGTCGCGTGACTGGCGCCTCCGGCGTCGGGCCGAAGGTCACGCCGGGCGTCGACGCGACCAGCCGTTCCACGAACTCCCGGTTGTCCTCGCGGTCGACGGCCAGGTGCACCCGATGACCGCGCTCGGCCAGCAGCCGGATCGCCGCGTCGAAGTTGCGGAAGTACGTGTAGTGACGCGCGAGAAAGAGAATCGTCACTGCGTCAGCGTCGTCAGGGGGTCGAGCCCGCGCAGGTCCACCGGCGAGAAGCGGGCGGCTCCCGGCAACCGGTGACAGGCACGCAGCGCGACCGACAGGTGCGCGTGCAGGAACGCCGGGTCCGCAAGCACCGCGGATGTCGGCACGCCGAGAAACGGCGCCAGCCACGTCAGACTGCCGCACGTGCCGACGTACGCCGACGCGTGCGCGATGATGTCGGTCTGTGCCGCCAGGTTGGTCCTCGGTGTCAACCACTCGCGCGCGCTGACAATCCGGGGATCGCCCCCGAAGACGTAATCCGCGTGGTCATCAATGGCCAGACCGGTATCGAGCAGGACCACCGTCGTCTGCCCGGCCAGTTCCCGCACCATCCGGTGGAGCGTCCGGCGAACCTCCGGCGTATCGGGCATCGAGCGCGCGGCATAGAACTTCACCGCGACGTAGGACGCGGGGAGGCTGCTGCGGGGGAGCACGCCCGGAGGGGCGTGCAGCGCGAACCGCGTGTGGCTGTCCAGGAAGCCGCTCGCGCGATGACCGGACCAGAACAGGCGGAACAGCCGGAACATCAGCGACGGATGCAGCACGCGGGCGCCGGTCAGACCGCCCTCCCGGGCGGCCGCGGCGATCAGATCGGACTCCAGACTCGAGCCGCTCATCTGCTTCAACTCACCGCGTTCGGCATTGCGCCGGGCGAACTCCTCTGGCGTGATGAGGTCCCAGAGTTCGATCGACCGCGACGCGACGTCCGAGTACCACAGGCCGGCGCCGCCGCGCGTGAGCACGGTCACCCGCTTCGAATCGAGCTGATACGCCGCGGAGACCCACCTGAGGAACGGAATCCAGTAGAGCGCCTCGAAGCCCACCTCGGCCAGCCAGGGCCCGACGATGACCGGATGCTCGCCGTCCAGCAGCTCGGCCAGCTCGCGCTCGATCTGCCACTCGGTGCGGTTCCAGCCGGCCTGCTCGCGGAGCTTCGTCTGCCGGTCTCGGCGCGCCCTGAGCGGCTTGCGCACGGCACGGTACACCCCCTTCCAGGCGTTCACCGTCCGGTTCGACACCGACTCCCGCAGGCGGCCGACCGCGTGCTTCGCGTCCTTGACGCCGGAGATGATGACCTTCCGGGAGTGACGCGCGCGATTCTGCGCCCGGCGCGCCTGCTTGAGCAGCAGGTTCCAGGCCAGGCGCACCTTCGGGAGGGCGTCCGCGAGCGCATCAACGGCGGCATTCCATCGCCGCAGGGCGTGCGTCTGCGCCCGGCGCACGTGTTTCAGCGTCAGGTTCCGGACCGCGAGAAGGGGGTTGGGCATGGATCAGCGCGACCCGAACGCGACCCTCAATGCCTGCAGGTGCCGCACATCCAACTCGGAGAATCCGCCGCCGCCGACGCCGGCGAAGACGCGCTTGGCAACCTCGAGGTGGTCCCAGCGGAACCCTCCCGGCTCCGAAAAGAACGTCACCGTGTCGGTCCCGACGAGCGGTGCGAGATAGGAGAACCCGCCGTAGCTGCCGAGGTACGCATCGGCGCCGCGGATGATGGCCGTCTGCGTCGCCAGGTTGGTCGCCGGTTCGAGCAGGTGGTCGATGCGATGCACCCGGCCACCGGTCGGAATATGGAAGTCGTCGTGATCGTCGTAGCGCACACCGGGATTGAGAAGCACGACGTCGGTGCCCGTCGAAAGCTCCGCGAGCAGCCCATCGACGAACTGCCGGTTCTCCGCTGTGGGCGGCAGACCGACGTTGCCATAGAACTTGGCGACGACATAGCGATCCGGCAGCTGCCGGAGGACGGCGGCTTCGTGCTCCGTCTCGGGGATGAGACTGAACTGCGTGAACAGTTCGACGAGGGTGACCGGCTGGTGCTGCTTCCAGAACAGCTGGAAGAGGCCGTACATCAGCGACGGATGCAGCACGTGGTAATCGGCGAGCGCGTGAGCCGACGCCACCTGCTCGACGATTGCGCGGTCGAACCCGGCAAGCTGCACGTGCTTGAGCACGCCCTTCTGCTCGGAAATCCGCTGGTCGTTCTTCGCGCGGAACTCCTCCGGCGTGTAGTACCGGAACACGTCGTCGTAGTGCGCCGCGACGCCGCCGTACCACGACCCGGTTCCCCCGCGGGAGATGAGGTACAGCCGGGCGGGATCGAGTCGGGCATAGCGAGCGACCCACCGGACAAACGGCACCCAGTAGAGCAGTTCGAACCCGGCTTCCGACAACCACGGTCCCACGACGATCGGCCGGCCGTCGGCGGCCATCCGCAGGACCTCCTCCCGGACAGCCAGCGCCTCGGGCGTTTCGCTGCCGGCCAGCACCTTCTGCTCGCGGACCTTGCCGACGCGTGGCGCCAGAGGCGAGACGCCACCGATGGCCTCGACCTTCGCACGGGCGGCGGCCTGCCGCTTCCGGGCGCCGCGCGCTTCTCCGTCATCAGCCGCGGGCGCACTCGCCGGGGTCGCAGCGTCCTTCGTCCGGCCGAGCCGCTCCAGGACGCGCGGCAGCAGCAGGCGCGCCACGCCGGCGGCCGGTGGTGACACAGGCGGCCGCGCCGGCTTCGTCAGCAGCTTGTCTATGGCCTCGACAAACAGCGGCGTGGCGGGCACGTCGAGCCCCTTCGGCCGGATGAAGGCTTCCGTGAACCGCCGGCTCTTCTCGTCGTGCTCCACGCGGGACGCGAGCGGGGCCGACAGCTGGGCGACGTGCTCCTCGAACGACCGGGCGACATGCAGGAGGCCGCCGTTGACGCCGGTGAGGTAGTGGAAATGAATCGTGCCTTCCTGGTTGGCGCGCGAGTACTTCGGCAGCACCACGGTGTGCACGGGACGGCCCACCACGCCGGCCTCGAGAAAGGCGCTCGTGTTCAGGCCCACGACGGCCGCGCTGTGGTACAGCGAATCGAAGTAGTCGCTGCGGGTCTGCCGGTCGGCCGGCAGGCTGCCCCAGAACACCACATCCCGGTACTGCGCGAAGTTGAAGCCGCGCCACTCGTCCATCCGTGCCGGATGGGGCCGGATCAGGATGCCCGCGTCGCGGACGGCCGGGTCCTCCGAATCGCGGATCGCGCGAATCCACTTCTCCACGAACACCGTTTCATCGACCGTGTCCCTGAACAGGGACGAGCAGACGTACAACAGGAACGGCTTGTCCGGGGGCAGGCCACGCTCGGCGCAGAACTGCTCCCGCGTTCTGCTGGGGGTCCACGTGAACCAGTGGTCGTACGCCTGCGCACCCGTAACCGCCACGCGCCGTGACGGCACGCCGTGGTACGCCACCGCCTCCCGTTTCTGCACGCCGTTCCAGACGAGGACCAGATCCGGCTCCATCCGGATGAGCGCCTTGCTGGACAGGTGATCCCAGCTGGTGACCGGCAGGGCCGTGCGCAGTCCGAGTGCGCGCGCCGCCTGCAGATAGTCGAACTGTGGGGACCCGAGTTCGATCAGGGGCGTGACGAGCACGGCGTCCGGAGCCTCGGCACGCAACCAGTCCGCGATGGCCGCGCTGACCGGTACCGCCTGCTCCAGCCATCGGAGAAACGTACCGATGGCCCGGCGCCCGGCGCGGCGTTTCCCGACGGCGGTGCCGAGCAGGCGCGCGACGGCCTCAGGCGCCCGGGCTTCCGCCCGTTCCCGCAGATGCGGTGTCTTCTGATACTCCGGCTCCTTGAAGCGCAGGCAGTCGATGGCGAGTCGGAGCTGGCGAACCCGGGAGGCCTGCTCCCCTCTCGCGCGAACAGGCGCCGTCGTCACCGACACGTTCGGCGATGCGGCCAGCATGGCGGCGATGAGCTCCGGACTGCCGGACGGATGATCCTGCCGCTCGAGCGCCAGGCGCACATGGTGACCACGGGCCGCCAGCGCGCCGATGACGGCGTCGAAGTTCCGCAGGTAGCCGCTGTGCCGCGCGATGAAGAGCAGCTTCACACCGTGATCCCGTTCCGTGCGCCGGACGCAAGGCTGAGACCGAGCGGCCCGAGGGCGCCAAGGTCGAGTGGCGTGAAACGCCCCGCGCCCAGCACACGATAGACGCGGCGGGCCACATGGAGGTGCACGTTGAGGAACTTCACGTCGGTCATCACGGCCGTGGTATGCGTGCCGAGCATCGGCGCCAGCCAGGCGATGCTGCCGCACGTGCCTACGAACGCCCGCGCACCGGCGATGAGCCGCGACTGGACTGCCAGGTTGTTGCGCGGTGTCATCCACTCACGGGCGCTGACGATCCGGTCCGTCCGTGGGAAGTCGTATTCCCCGTGATCGTCCAGGGGAAGCCCGGTATCGAGCATCACGAGCGGGTGCTGTTCGGCCAGCGCGTCGAGCAGCTGACGGAGCACACGCCGGGTCTCCGGCGTATCCCGGAGCGACTCCGCCGCATAGAACTTCACCGCCACATACCCTTCGGGAAGGCCCGGCAGCGGAGCGTCCGCCTCGGCAGGCGCGGCGACCGTGCGGTAGCTGGTGTGCTCGTCCAGGAAACTCAGCGCCCGGTGGCCGGCCCAGAACTGCTGGAACAGCCGGTACATCAGGGACGGGTGCAGCACCTGCGCGCGCGGCATGCCCCACTGCGCACGGGCGCGGTCGATCAGGTCGCGCTCGAACGGAGGGATCGCCATCTGTTTGTTGGTGCCACCCGACCCGCCGATCCTCGACGCGTTGCAGGCGGCAAACGCGTCGGGCGTCACGTGATCGAACACCTCGAACCGGTTCGGCGTGATGTCGCCGTACCAGGCGCCCGCGCCGCCGCGACTCACGACCAGCATCTGGTCCGCCTTGATGCGGTACGTCGACCGGAACCAGCGGACGAAGGGGACCCAGTAGAGCGCCTCGTAGCCGACCTCGGAAATCCACGGACCCACGATGATCGGGGCGCCGCTGTCGGCCAGCCGCTCGATCTCCTGTTCGAGGTCGATCTCCGCCTGAATCGCCGCCCACCGCTCCTGCGAGCGTCGCCGGCGCGACTGCCAGCGCACCAGCGGACGCCGCAGACCCCACGCCTGCAGCAGCGCCTTCCGCGTCAGGTTCCGCGCGGCGAGCGGCAGGCTCACGACGCCACCGCCACCGGACGACCTGCAGGCGTCACGGTCAGGAGATCCGGACCGAACCCGGCAAACACCGACTGCGCGAGGGCCAGATGCGTCTTCGAGAAGCCCGCCGGATTCGAGTAGACGGCACGGGCTGGTATGCCACGGCTTGGCGCGAGGTAGGCGAAACCGCCGTACGTGCCGACCCAGGCGCTCGCCCTGGCAACGATGGCGTCCTGCTGCGCAAGGTTGGTCGCCGGCACCGGCGCCGGCACGCCCCGCTGGGCCGCGTGGGCTTCCTCCTCCCATGCCGCGTGATCGTCGATACGAAGGCCCGTCGCCAGCGAGATGACCGGGCCTTCCTCCGCCAGTTCCCGCACGATCCGCTCGGCCGCCGCGTGATTCTCCGCCGTCGCGGGAAACGCTTCGTTGAAGTAGAACTTCACGGCCGTGAAACGCGGGGGCAGGTCGATGGCGGGAGCCGTCGCCGGCGGGAGCCGTTCAAAGCGCGCGTGCGACCGGATCCACGGCTCGCCGGCATGCTTCCACCAGAACGGATTGAAGAGCCGGAACATCTGACCGGGATGCAGCACCTCGGGACGCGCGAACCCCTCGGCCTCGGCCACCGTCGCGACCAGCGAGGACTCGGACGCCGTCAGCCGCACCTGCTTCTGCTCGCCGAACGCCGCGATGCGCTCCTGGCCCATCCGCGCGATCGTGTCTGGCGGGAGCACATCGAACGCGTCGCGATAGCGGGATGAGACGCGGCCGTACCAGGCCGCCGTACCGCCTCGAGACACCACGAGCAGTCGGGAGCGGTCGAACCCGCACGCGTCGACCGCCCACTCGAGAAAGGGCCGCCAGTACAGCAGCTCGAACCCGACTTCGCCGAGCCAGGGACCGACGACCACCGGACGGCCGCTCCGCGCGATGCGCGTCAGCGCGTGCCGGACGGATCGCCCCGTCCACTCGCGCCATGCGCCGGCCGCCGCCGATCGCAGAGGCGCCGGAAGCCAGCCCGTCCTCACCGGGGCCTCCCTCGAACCGCGGCCGCGGCCGCCACGACATCCCCCGCTCCCAGCACGAGCCGCGTCACAGGCACCTCGCGGAGATCGAGCGGGATGAACGGGCCCACCTGGAGGGCGGAGAAGACCCGTCGCGCGACGTCGAGGTGATCGAACCGGAATCCGTTCGGATGGGAGTAGAACGCCACGGTCGGCACACCCAGCAGCGGCGCGAGGTAGGAGAAGCCGCCGTAGGTGCCGACAAACGCGTCCGCGCCGGCGATCACCGCCGACTGGACCTCGAGGTTGTCCTGCGGCCGCATCAGATCCGTGATCCGGTGGACGCGCCCGCGCACGTCCGACGGCAGGTCCGCGTGGTCGTCGAAACGGACGCCCGTATCGAGCAGCACGACGTCGGACGTCTCCGTCAGGGTGCGCAGCGTCTCCGCGATGAAGCGCCTGTTCTCGCCCGTGTCCGGCAGCGCACCGTTCGCGTAGAACTTCGCGGCGATGTACCGCGCCGGCAGCGCGGCACGGACGTCCGGACGATCGGGTTTCGGCAGCGGGCCGTGCGCGGTGAACGCGTCGATCAGCGTCACGGGCGCAAGCTGGCGCCAGTAGGCGTTGAAGAGCCGGTACATGACGGACGGATGGAGGCGATGTGTCTTGCCGAGCTTCAGGGTCGCGACGACGCGCTGCTCCAGCTCGCGATCCCAGGCCGTCATCTCGAGATGCTTGAGGCGACCGCCGTACTCGAGCTGCCTGGCCTCGTTCATCGCCCGGAACTCGTCCGGCGTGCAGAAGTCGAAGATGTCGACGTAGCGACCGGTGATGTGCCGGTACCAGGACGCCGCCCCGCCACGCGAGATGACCACGAGCCGGTCGGCGTCGACGTTGCCGTACGCCCGCGCCCAGTTCAGGAACGGGATCCAGTAGAGCAGCTCGAAGCCGGTCTCCGAGACCCACGGGCCCAGGATGATGGGCTCGCTGATCCGGCCGATCGCCGTGACCAGCGCCCGCACCTCCTGCACTTCGGGCACGTTCGGGAACTTCTCGACCTTCGCCGGGTCCGCGCCCTTCCCCACCTTCGGCAGCATCGTGCCCTGATGCGGCGCCGGCGGCGCGACACCGAGCAGCACCAGCAGCCGGCGCCGCACGGGCGCCCAGGCGTACTCGATGACGCGGCGCTTCATCCGCTGTACCAGCGAGCGCGCGCTCTTGCGACCCAGCTCGGTCCACACCTGCGCACCGGCCACCAGCAGCCAGGGCAGCAGGAGGATGCGCGACACGAACGCGGCCCCCGCCGGGACACGCACGGGGGCAGGTGCCGGCCTGGCGCCAAGCGCCTCGATGGCGTCCGCGAATCGCGGCGTGCCGGCGTCATGCCTGCCAAACGGCCGCACGAACCCCTCGACGAAGCGCCGGCTCTTGTCCGAGGTCTCGCCCGCCAGCACCCGCGCGAGCTGGTCGCGGTGCTCGTCGAAGCTCCGGGCCGCGTGCAGCAGGCCGCCGTTGACCTCCATCAGATACCGGAAGTGCAGCGTCCCTTCCTGATTCCGTTCGGAGAACTCGGGCAGGAGCACCGTGAACACCGGCCTGTCGACGCAGGCCGCTTCGATGAATGCGCTCGTGTTGAGGCCGATGACGCCGGCGGCGTAGTACATCGAGTCGAAGTAGTCATCCTGCGACGCGGCGTCGATCGGATGCGCGCCGTAGAGCGCGACGTCCTTGAAGCCGGTCAGCTCGGTGGACACCCATTCGTCCATGCGCTGCGGATGCGGCCGGACGAGAATCGATGCGTCACGAAGCGCCGGATCCGTGCTCGAACGGACCTCCTGAATCCAGCGCTCGACGAAGCGGGCCTCGTTGCCCGTCCCCTTGAAGAGCGACGAACAGACATAGAGCAGGAACGGCTTGCCGGGCGGAAGCCCGACGCGCTCGAGAAACACGTCGCGGGGCCGCGAGGGTTGCCGTTCGAACCACTTGTCGAAACACTGGGCGCCGGTCACGACGATGCGCTCCTCGGGCACACCGTGAAAGCGCGTCGCCTCGTCGCGCTGCACCGGGTTCCAGACCATGACGAGCTCCGGGAGCTCACGGAGCCTGGACTTGCTCGAGAGGTGATCCCAGCTGCCGACGGCCAGCACGGATCGGAGACCCAGTGCCTTGGACGCGATCAGATGATCGAGCTGCGGCGCGCCGAGTTCGATGAGCGGCGTGATGAGGACGGCGTCCGGCCGCTGCGCGCGGAGGAAGTCCTCGAGCGGCGCGTTCGCCGGGATCGCGCGCTCCAGGATCCGGAGCCAGCGTTCGAGCCTCCTGGCGCCTTCGACACCTCCGAGACCGGGCAGGCGCTGGAGGCGCAGCAGCATGTGCGGCGCGCGCTCCCGTGCGCGAGCCCTCAGGTGCGGTGTGTCGTCGTAGAGCGGGTCGACGAACCGCAGATAGTCGAGGGCGAGCCGAAGACGCCGCGTCATTTCGACCCACGCGCCAGAGTCGCGGCCTTTCGTCCAGCCGAACGTCAGCCGCCCGCCGGACTCCGCGGCCAGCCGCCGCACCAGCTGCTCACCTCCGAGCAGTTCCCATCGATCGGCGGAGACATGGACGTCATGTCCCCGGCGGGCCAGTTCCAGCACCGCGGACTCGAAGTTCCGCAGGTAGGTGTAGTGCCGGACGAGGAAGAGAATGCGCATCAGGTCGTCGGGGTCAGCTTCGCTCTGCGCTCGGCATGCTTGCGCCGTTCCTTGGCCGCGCCCGACTCGTCGTACGTGAGTAGCCATCCCGCGCGCGTCATCACGAGCGCGAGGAAGGCACGGACAGCCAGCCGCGCCAGCAGGCCGCGCCGCGCCGGCGCCAGTCGCGGTGCGACGGCGGGGAGTTGCTCGATGGCATCGACCACGAGCGGCGTCGCCGCCTGATCCACGCCGTGGGGCCGCACGAAGGATCCGACGAAGCGGCGGCTGCGCCCGAGGTCCACGTCGCCCCGCACCGCAGCCGCGAGCTGCGCCGCGTGGTCCGCGAACGTGCGCGCCCCGTGCAACAGCCCCTTCTCCCCGTCGAACAGGTAGTGGAAGTGGATCGTGCCTTCCTGATTCTCGAAGTACTCCGGCAACAGGATCGTATAGGCCGGGCGGCCGGCGATGGCGCCTTCGATGAACGCGCTCGTATTGAGACCCACCACGGCGATGCTGTGGTGCAGCGAGTCGAAATAGTCGGCCCGTGAGTCCGCATCGACGGGGTTGCTGCCCCAGAACGCGACGCCCGGCTCGACGGACGCGTCCACGCCTTCCCATTCCGGGAAGCGTGACGGATGGGGGCGCACGAGGATGTTCACGTCAGCGAGTTCCGGATGTCCGCTCTCACGCAGCTCGCGGACCCAGCGCATCACGAACTTCGCCTCGACCGGACTGCCCTTGAACAGCGACGAACATACCCAGAGGAGAAAGGGCCTGTCGTCCCGCAGCCCGACGCGACGGCAGAACTCCGTCCGCGGCCGGGACGGCCGACGGTCGAACCACTGATCGAAGCACTGCGCGCCGGTCACCACGACGCGCTCCGCCGGCACACCGTGCAGTTCGGTCGCCTCGCGCCGCTGGATCGGATTCCACACGATGATGCGATCGGGGACCGTCCGGATCAATGCCTTGCTCGACAGATGATCCCAGCTCCAGACGCAGAGCGCGGTCGGGAGACGCCGCGCCATCGCGGCGTACAGGCAATCGAGTTGCGGCGAGGCAATCACGCCGATGAGCGGGGTAAACAGGACCACGTCCGGCTGCTGGGCATCCAGCAGCGCCTCAATCTCGGCGATCGGCGGTAGTCCGCGCTCACAGGCCGCCAGCCATCGACCGAGCAGGCGCCGTCCGAGTGGTGTGCGGAACGGCCACCGATCCGTGAGCCGCAGCACGCCGATCGGAGCGCGGTTCCTGGCCCGCTGCCCGAGCCTGGGCATCCTCTCGTACGGTGGTGAAAGGTACCGGAGGTAGTCGATGCCGAACCGCAGTCGCGTGCCGAGCGTGTACTCGCGGCTCCTGGGCCTCGGTGCCAACCCGGCCGTCACCTGGCCGGGATACTCCCGGGCCAGCCGATCGATGATCTGGGAGCCGCCGAACGTGTCCTCCTGCTCCGCCGCGACATGGATCTGGTGGCCGTTCCGCGCGAGGCCCGCCAGCACGGACTCGAAGTTCCGGAGATAGGTGTAGTGCCGCGCGAAGAAGAGAATCTTCATGTCGCGGGCGCGCCCCTCAGACGGCCGGTCATGTGACGGTAAGTGAGGGCCTCTCCCGCACGGTCGGCCGCGGGATCCGCGGCGCCAGTCTTGTTCTTCGCTTTCGACGCCTTCTTCATCGCCCGTGTGTAGTCGGTATCGAGAGGCGACACGTCGGCCACGTCGTAGCGCGCGCCGAGAAGCGCGCTGACCGACTCGAGCTGGCCGTTATAGCGCGAGCGTTCACGGTTCAGGCTGTAGAGCCACGGACAGCGCGCGCGCGCCGCGAGGTCGACGTAGGCGGCCACCTGATCGCCGGTCATCTCCTGGAACGACGCGATGTTCACGAGCAGATGCGGCGCGAAGCCCGGCAGGGCGGCGGCGCGAGTATTCGGCACGAACACGAAGTCGTAGTCACGCCACTGCTGCAGCACCCGCTCGGGCGTCGACGGCCCGACGAGGAGAGTGCGCGCGCCCGGGATGACGGTCTTCAGGTAGGTGGCCGAGAACAGAAAGAGTTCCGGAAGGTCCGTGATGACGTAGGTGATGTCGGGAAACAGCCGCGTGAACTGGTAGGCGAAGCCACCCCAGCCGCCGCCAATCTCCCAGGCGACGCGGCGTCCCTTCACGCCGCGAAAGGCGTCGAGAACGCCGGACCGCTTCATGCCGACGAGGACCTCGAGGTACTTCAGTCCGTCAAGGTTGAAGAGCTTCCCGTCGATCCGGTAGCCGAAGCCTCCGAGCGCGGGATGTTCGGGCACGACGAGCTCGTCGCCCCCCATCGCGGCCAGCGTGCGCAGCCGCTGCTCGAAGAGACCGGCCCGCTCGTCGTCGGCCACGCGATAGTCGTAGGGCCGGAGTCCGGTGATGTGGAAGGCATGATGGCGGAGCTTCGCGATGATGATGGGCGTCGCGTCCGTCATGTAGTCGATGTTGCCGAGTTCTTCGGTCCAGTACGCGCTGGGCAGACCGGTACCGTGCGAGTCGGCCCGTCGGTCCGCGGCAATCACGCCGAGCACCGCGTCACGAACGCCGGTGTAGACACCGAAAGCCCGCCGTGCCTCCTCGCTGACGAGGATCGCGCCGTCGGTCGTCACTCCCCTCCTGCCCGTGTCCGGCAGTTCCGCGTCGGTGCCGCTCACGACGGGAGCGACCCTGCCGGCACGGGGCGGCTTGCCGGCCTTGCGCGGGACCTTCTTCGACTTCGGTGCCGGCCAGGCCTCGATCGCCCGCGCGGCAGGCCGCAGCAGCACGCGCAGCGCGCGGTCCAGCAGGCCATCCACATCCGCCGGTCTTGCCGGCGCGGCGGCGGCGCGTTCGAGGGTTTCCACGACGATAGGCGTGCAGGCCTTCTCGACGCCGTGGGGCCGGATGAAGGAAGCAACGAACCGACGTATCTCCGCCCTTGCGGCCTCCGGGTTGTTCAACACCTCGGCGAGCTGCGTGACGTGCTCGTCAAGTGTCCGTCCCACGCGAAGGAAGCCGCCGTTCTCCGGCAGCAGGTGCCGGAAGTGCAGGGTGCCCTCCTGCGTGCCGGCGAACCCGCCTGTCAACGAGAACACCGGTCGGCCGACAATCGCCGCCTCGATCATGGCGCTCGTGTTGACACCCACGACCGCGGCGCTGTGGTGCATCGAGTCGAAGAAGCCCGAACGGTTCTGCTCGCTGACCGCGTTGTACGGCCCACGCGGCCACACCTGCACCTGGCCGAGATCGCCGAGATCGGCGTCCTTCCAGGCGTGCCAGTTGTACGGATGCGGACGAACCAGCACCGGGATGTCACGCACATGTGGATCCGTGGAGCGCCGGAGCGCCTGGATCCACGTCCGCACGAACGGCAGTTCGAGCTCGGAGCGCGCGATGAACACCGATGACGCGGTATACAGCAGGAACGGCCGATCCACCGGCAGGCCGACGGTGGAGCAGAACTGCTCGCGCGTCGTGCCCGGCATGCGCTCGAACCAGCGGTCGAAGAGCTGCGCGCCGGTCACCGCGACTCGATCGGCCGGAATGCCGTGATAGCGCGTGGCCTCGGACTTCTGCGCCTCGTTCCACACCATGACGAGGTCGGACTCCACGCGCAGGAGCCCCTTGTTGGTGAGGTTGTCCCAGCTCGCGATACCGGTGACCACGCGAAAGCCCCGCCGCCGCGCCGCGCGGACGACATCAACCTGATCGGACGCCGCGTCGATGAGCGGCGAGACCACCACGACGTCCGGCTTCTGCCGCCGGAGAAACGTCATGATGGCGTCCGACACGGGCACCGCGCGTTCCAGACGTCTCAGCAGCGCGTAGAGACCGGCGAGCACCGGGGGCGGAAGCGACGGCAGGCGGTCGAGCCAGCGCAGCGGCCGTGGGAGCACCTTGCGCTTCATCCGGTCCCGGAGGGCGGCGGCATCGCGGTAGTCGGGATGCAGGTAGCGAAGGAAGTCGAAGGTTCCGCGCAGACCTCTCGCCAGCGCCAGCCAGCGGTCGCCACGGGGTGGCACGACGCCCAGCACGCGCACGGAGTCACTGACGCCGTCGAAGGTCGCCTGCTTCTGCTCCTTGATGTGATTGACCGCGATCGACACGTCATGGCCGCGCGACGCGAGCAGCCGCAGCACGGAGTCGTAGTAGCGGAGGTATTCCGGCGACGCGACCACGAAGAGAAACCTCATGCCGTGGCCCCGTCTCGCTTGCGCTCGGCCTTGCGGCGCGCCGCGGCCCGCCCGGCGGCCCTGGCGGCCGGCGCGAGGAGCGTCGTGAGCAGTCCGTCGAGGACCGAGCGGCGACGGGGGGCCGGGTGAAGGCGAGGCAGAGACTCGATGGCGGCCACGAAGTGCTCGGCGGCTGGTGCCGACATGCCGTGTGGCCGGACGAATGCCTCGACGAACGCGCGGCTGCGCGCCGCGAACGCCGACGGGTCGGCAAGGATGGGCGACAACTGCCGCAGGTGCGCATCGAGGCTCGGCGCCAGGTGCAGCAGGCCGCCGTTGACATCCTTCAGATGCTGGAAGTGCAGCGTGCCTTCCTGGGTTCCGGCGAAGTCATCCGCCTGGATCGCGCACACCGGTCGCCCGACGATGCCGGACTCGATCTGCGCGCTCGTGTTGATGCCGACGACGGCCACGGCGTGGAACATCGAATCGAAGTAGTCCGCTCTCGCGTCGGCATCCACCGGGTTGGCGCCGGCACGGGGATAGACGGCGACGCGTGGATCGTCGATGACGACATCGCTCCACTGCTCGGCATTCTGGGGGTGCGGCCGGATGAGCACGTTCGCTTCCCGGACGCGAGCGTCGCTCGACCCGCGGAGCGCAGCGATCCAGCGGCGCACGAATGGCACTTCCCGTGGCGCGATGAATGGCGAGGAACAGAGATAGAGCAGGATCGGACCGTCCGCCGGAAGACCCACCTTCGCGCAGAACGTCTCACGCGCCGTCGACGGCTGCTGCGTGAACCAGTGGTCGTAGGCCTGGGCACCGGTCACGATGACCTTCCCGGACGCAACGCCGTGAATCTCGTGCGCCTCCCGGCGCTGCATCTCGTTCCAGACCGTCATGCGATCCGGGACCTCATGGATCATCCCCTTCGTCGTCAGGTGGTCCCAGCTGCCCACGCAGTGGCACACCGGGATGCCGCGATCGCGGGCGGCGCGGACAACATCGACCTGGGGTGAGCCGAAGTACAGGAGCGGCGTCACGAGCAGGACATCGGGACGCAACTCGTCGAGCATCGATGCCGGCACGGTTCCCGCCGGCAGTGCCCGCTCCACCCGCCGTACCGCGGCGCGCAGCACCGCGACACCGGCACGTGATCCGATGATGGGCCAGGCCGCGACGGACACCGCCGCGCGCGGGGCCTGGTGCGCGGCACGCTCGCGCAGGCTCGTCGCCCGGTCGTAGCGCGTCTCCAGGTACCGCCAGTAGTCGAGACTAAGCCGCAGCTTGAGCGAGAGCAGGTGGAACGGGTCACCCTTCCGCGACGGTACGTAGCTGCTCGTGAATGCGCCCGGAACCGCAGCCGTGAGGTTGTCGATCGTGCGTGTGCCGCCGAGGCGGTCCTGTCGATCGGCGAGCAGGTGGACCGTGTGCCCGCGCTGAGCCAGGAGCCGCAGCGCCGGCTCGAAGTTCCTGAGGAATCCGAAGTGGGAAACGTAGAAGAGAATCTTCATACAGGCACGGGACAGACTCCCGTCCTCTCACTCCCGTCCGGGAGCGCAATCATCCGTCCGCGGCGCCGAGGCACGCCGCCAGATGCACCGGCTATTGCCGGTGAGTGCCTAACCCTGACGCCCGCGCCGCGAAGAACGGCCGCTCAAACGGGCCTGCTGACGAAACCGGAGGCTGGTGACAGGAACGGCCGACCGAAGAACCGGTCGAAGCGGGGGCGGCGAAACTGCTCGGCGCAATTGATGAATCTTAGTGAGTTTGTGCCGCATTATCAACGGCTTAGCGGCACTCTGCCAGGCGGGATCCGGCGCAGGATCACGCGTGCCCGCGGCCTCGGTGCGGCTCGTTCCGGAAACAGGACGCGGAGAGCGGAGATGGCGAGAGTCCCGGCTGCGCGCGATGGGCGCGGAGAGCCTCATCCTGCGGGGGCATCCCGCCTGGGCAGGACGCCAGCCGGCGACGGACTCAGGCGTCTCCCCGGCCGGACACGCTGGCCAGGAGCGGCCAGGCCGCCGTGTCGACGGGCACGAGGTGGCCGCCTTCGACCTCGCGGATGGCCGCCTGTGCCGCGTGCAGGTGCGACGCCTGGAACGTCTGTCGCGAGTAGAAGGCGGCGGTATCGACGCCGTACAACGGCGCCAGGTAGGAGAACCCGCCGTATGTCCCCACGAACGCCTGGGCGCGGGCGATGACAGCCGACTGGATCGCCAGGTTGTCGTGCAGCGCCTGCCCGGCGTTGATGACATGGACACGCTGGCTCGCTCCGGGCGCGAGGTCCGAGTGATCGTCGAGCGCGCCACCGGAGTGCAGCACCACCACGTCACCGCGCTCCGCGAGCCGCTCCACGACACCGGCGGCGAACCGCCGGTTCTCGGGCATATCCGGAAAGCAGTCACTGAAATAGAACCGCACCGCGGTGTAGCGTTCCGGCAGTCTCGCGCCCCACTCGCCGAGCGGAGGAGGCACAAGGCGGCGGAAGCTCGTGTACGCGGTCACCCGCGCCAGCGGGGCCTCGCGGCGCCAGTACGGAAAGAACAGCGCGTACATCATCGCGGGATGGATCAGCCCGTACGCGCCATGACGGTCACGCCGCAGGCGCCGCAGCAGAGTCCGATCGAACTGCGTGAGCCCCCGCTGCTTCTGGCTGCCGGTGGTCTGCTGACGGAACTCGTCCGGCGTCGCGTGGCCCAGGACCTCCTCGTACTGACCGGCGAGGCCGTCGTACCAGGTCCGCACACCACCTCGCGAGAACACCGTCACCCGGGCGGGATCGATCCCGGCATGCTCCAGCGCCCAGCGAACGAACGGAATCCAGTAGATGAGCTCGAAACCCACCTCGCCGGCCCAGGGCCCGACGAGCACCGGCCCGTCCCCCCTGGCCAGCCGATCGAGGCGCGCGAGCACGCGCTCCTCGCCGATCTCCACGCTGCGCTCGCTGACACGCCGGAGGACCCGGTCGTTGAACTGCAGTTCACGGGTGACGCGGGCCCGAAGCCCGGTCTGGAGCCGTCGCAGCAACTCGACGTCCCTTGCCACTTCACTCATCCGCTCGGACTGGGAGGCCGCCCGGCGCTGTGCCGCCGAGACGGCGGGGAGTTCGTCTCCGGGTTCGACACTGCGCTCGCTGACCCGCCGAAGCACCCGCTCGCTATGCTGCAGTTCCCGCGTCACGCTGGACCGGAGACCCGTATGCAGCTTGTGGAGTTGCTCCACTTCCCGGATGAGCCCGGTCAGTCGCTCGTCCTGCACGACGGCGCGGCGCTGCAGCATGGAGACCGCCTCGCGCTGCTCGCGCGCAAACGTCTCGAACCGCTCGCGCTCGCGCTCGGCATCGGGATTGAAAAGGGGCCGCAGGCGGCGTCCCAGCCGGCCGAGCCATGACGAAGACGGTGATGGTGCGCCCACGTGATCCCGCGTCAGAGCTCGTCCACGGAGGCCGCTTCCGATCGCATGAAGTACCACGTCCCGGCCACGAAGAGAATCGGGACGAGGAGTGCGGTGCAGGCGAGCGGAACCACGGGGAACTGCCCGACACCGAGCAGCCCCCACTTGTAGGTCTCGACCAGCGAGGCCATCGGATTGAGGTAGATCACCCAGTGCAGATGCTCCGGCACCTGCGACATCGGATAGATGATCGGCGTGAGGTACGACCAGAAGCGCAGGAAGTAGCGCAGTGTGAAGCGGACCTCGCGATGCCGGACCTGCCAGACGGCCGTGAACATCGACAACGCGACGGCCAGCGCGGTCGTGACCAGCAGCACCGCGAGCGAAATCGCCCATCCCGGGCCGAACGACAGGTACCACTTTCCGTCCTGCCACAGGTAGTAGCCCGCGCTGAGGACCAGGAGGCCGAGATAGACCCCCAGGTCCGTGAAGGCCGGCACGACGCCGGCGATCGGCAGAATCAGCCGCGGGAAGTACATCTTCTTCACGAGGCCCTTCTGGCGCTCGAGGCTTCGCGTCCCGAACAGCAGCGCGCGCTCGAAGAAGTGCCAGATGCTGTGTCCCGCGAGATAGAACAGGAAATACGGCAGGCCGTCAGAGGGGACACCCAGCAGGCGGCCAAAGATGAAGGCGCCGATCAACAGCGGCAGCAGCGGTCTGGCGAAGAGCCAGAAGATGCCGAGCGTGAACCGCTGATACATCCCCCGCGTGGAACGGACGGCGAAGAACGTCAGAAGGCGCCGGTACCGCCAGAACTCCTCGACGCGCGCCCGGAATCCGAGCCCGATGGGCTCGATCGTCCATTCCTCCGGCGCCGGGGGACTAGGTGCGCGCCGCATGCAATGCCTCGATCCGCCAGTCAAGCTTCGGTGCCAGCAGGGCCGCCTTGGCCATGCGCCCCCGGCGCTGCGGACTGCCGGTGTCGTTCGCGGCATACGCCATGAAGGACAGCGCGTTGTAGGCAACCAGCGTGTACTGCCGTAGTTCTCCCTCGCGCAGCGTGACCACGCTCACGGTCACCGAATAGTTGATGTCCGCCAGGAAATGCGCGGGAATGCGCGCGAAGATGGAATAGAAACCCGCCTCGCCGGCCTCGCGGTACTCGGTGTCATCCGATCGGAACAGGATCTGGTTCTGCGCCTCGAACATCATGGACGACTTGATCGACACCGGCTTGAAGACCTCGACATCCACGCGGATGTAGACATCCTCTGAAATCGGCGCCGCGCCGATCTCGCGGCCGTCGGCAGCCACCAGCTTCACGCCGCGGATCGCCGCAAACCGGCTCTCCTGCCGCCCGCGCTCGAACCGCGTCGCCTCCGAGTTCATCCAGGTGGCGTCCTGATAGTCGGCGACCACGTCCTCCGGCTCGCCTATCGCCGCGACCGTTCCCTTGTTCATCCACAGCACGCGGTTGCAGACACGCATGATCGCGTCCATGTCATGCGACACGAACAACACCGAAAGCCCCTGGCGCCCGCACTCCGCGACCTTCTGCAGGCAGCGCTCCTGAAACGCCGCGTCTCCGACCGCGAGGATCTCGTCGGCAAGCAGGATCGAGGGGCGCATGTTGATGGCGACCGAAAATGCCAGGCGGAGGTACATGCCGCTCGAGAAGTGCTTGAGGGGCTGGTCGGCAAACTGATCGATCTCCGCGAACGCGAAGATGTCGTCCATGCACGCCATGGCGTCGGCCTTCGAGAGGCCGTTGATCGCGGCGTTCATGAACACGTTCTCGCGGGCCGACACGTCGGGATCGAATCCGGCGCCGAGTTCGAGCAGCGAGACCACGCGGCCCGTGCCGGTGACACGACCTTCGGTCGGTGGCGTCACACGAGCAAGAACCTTCAGCAGGGTGCTCTTGCCGGCGCCGTTCGCGCCGATGACGCCGAGAATGGTGCCCGGCTCGACCTGGAACGACACGTGACGCAGAGCCCAGAACTCACGCCGCCTGGACGCCCCCGCGGGTCCCAGACCCAGCCAGCGCTTCGCCACGCTGACACCGCGCCCAAGCGCGGAAACACCCTCCGGAGCACCCGCCTCGTCCGCGGAACCCGAGACGATGTAGCACTTCCCCAGGTCGTCAATATCGAGATTGACCATTCGGCTAGATCTTACTCGTCCGATTCAGTTCTGACGCGGACGGTCGGGACCGCCGTGGCGCCTGAACACGTGCACACCCCGGCGCAGCCATGCGAGGCCGGATTTTTTCGCCTGCTTTCGCAGCCGTGCGAACCGGCGCGGCGTTTCCACGCGCACTTCGCGCCAGAACCGCCGGGCCTCCTTGCGATTCCGTTCGACGGTCTTTTCGACCGTGCGCCAGGCACGGGTGACGGCGCGCGAAGCGGACTGTGACGCCAGACCGGCAGCGCGCCTCGCCGTGGCGCCCGTCCGCGCAAGGTGACGTCCCCCCGCAGCGACCACGCGCACGAGACCCAGAGACGCGCCGAGCAGGACGGAGACCAGGAGTGCCAGGCCGATCAGCAGGTCGATCGCGAGCGGCACGGGACGCACCCACCACGGGAGCTCCCGGTGGCGCCAGGCGAGGCCTGCCAGGCGCCGCCACGGCGCGGTGGACACGACCGGCACCACGGCCGCGATGCGCTCGCCCGCCAGGTCCAGGAGTCGTGCCACGACACCGGCCTCGTCCGAGCCGGTCTCGATGTGGACGGCCCCGGCGTACCCGGAGGCGCGCACCTGGGCACCGACGGCGGCGGATACCGCGATAACGGACGTCGGATCGCTCCACGGCCACGCCTCGTCATCGACCCCGGTCGCCACACAGGCAACCGGGCACCCGATAGCCTGTGCCGCGCGGATCCACTCCACGGCGGGTGCCGCGGCGCGCGGCCACGACGAGACGACCAGCAGATCTGGACGCAGCCCGCGCAGACCGGCACGCATCGTCTCGCTGACGGGAGACGTCGCCGCCCGCGTCGCGAGGCGGACCGCCTGAGCCCCCTGCCCCTCGCGCAGGAGCCGGACGGCGAGGACCCGCGCGCGCTCGGCGTCGTCCAGCCGGGCATCCTGTTCGCGATGCGGTGGCGACACGAGCACCGAGGACCCGCCGTCCGGGGCCGGCGTCCACCGCGTCTGCCGTACGCGGGGCGTGACCGGCGCGACCGCGGGTACGACAAAGTGCCCCGCCGCGCGGAGCGAGTCCCAGTACGGCCGTACCGATGCGATGGGCGTGGCCGGGTCGTGCAGCCACACGATGCGCCGGACGTTCGGCACGGCGGTCACTCGATCGACGCCCGCGCGATCCAACCATCCCCCATGAACCCGTCGTCCGCGCCCCACTTCCGGACGTACTGCAGCCGCACCGTTGCCGACGCCTCGACGGCCAGCGCCTTGAACCGCACCTGACCCTCCGATGGCGTCACACCCCGGTCCAGAAGGTCCAGCATCTCGCCCACACCCCGCACGATATCCGCGGGCGTGTTGTCGAGATACTCGTACTGAATCGTGTCGCGCACATGCGCCAGGAACGACGGCGTAAGCATCGCCTCGGGAGTCACGGTCTCACCGGTGCGGCGGTCCACGACGCGCTTGAGCAGGTAGAGACCGTTCGCCCTGATCGGATAGGCGCTGATCGGATCCGTGGCGTTCACGTTCAGTGTCGGCGTGTTCGTCAGATAGGCCGCGCCAAGCGGTCCCGACTCGCCGGCGATGAGGAAGGTGCTCCGCAGCAGACAGAAGACCTCGAGCAGGGCTGTCCTGTGCGGCGAGGTCGCGAGGTCGATGAGCCCGGGTCTGGAGACAGGCCGCATGCTGGGGTCTCCCAGGCGGACGACCGTGAAGCCCTTGGCGACCAGCGCGTCGATGGCCTCGAAGTATCCCGTGATGTCGATATTGCGCGTGGAGTCGTCGCGGAAGCCCGCGCTGTCCTCGCCCGGCGCGGGGCGCCCCTTGTCGTGCGACTCGTGCCCGAGTTTGAATCCCGCCTCGCGGGCGTGCACGGTGACGATGGGAACGTCAGGGGCCAACCCGAGTGCGCGCGCGTCCCGCAGCGCCTGCTCGTGGGCGGCCGGCCGGAGCCGGACGGGTACCTCCTCGCGGAGCAGCCGGCGCCGATAGTAGGCGCGCGTATCCAGGGCCGGCAACTGGGGGAGGCTCTTCTTCAGGCCCTTCATGGCGCGCCTGACCGGATCGGGCACGCGCGGGTTCGTCGCGTACCCGGCCAGTTCATCCTCGAGGGAGCCGCGCCACGCCTCCAGCGCGTGGTGCCAGAAGACGGTCCGCCCGTTCAGCAGTTCCTGGGGCCACCAGGCCGCTGCGCAGACCGTGCGACCCACGGGGCCCGGGCGGATCATCGGCACGTCGGGCGACTCGATCTCGAAGAGTCCTTCGTTCACCCACGGTTCGGCGTGGTACACGACGAGTCCGGCCCGGCGCATCCGCGCCAGGACCAGGGACATCTGCAGTTCGAGGGCGAGGTGACCGTAGTGGACGGCGTCCGGGCGGACCATCAGCCACCCGGGGGCCAGGTGTCGGACGTACTTCGACGTCAGCCTCGCGGGCTCGACGCCGGTCACCCTGCCCGCGGACCCGTCCGTCACTCGTAGTAGATGCAGGCGTAGTCGCCGGTGTAGCCGGCCTTCGAGAAGATCCAGTCCCACTCCTCGGGACGGTAGAAGCACTCGCAGGTGAGCTGCCAGTACATCAGGTTTACCTTCTCCTGCTCGTTCCTGTAGCCATCCAGGATCAAGTACTTGCCGCCACGGCCGACGCGCTCGATCTCGCCAAGCGCGGTGAAGAGATCGCCGATGAGGAGATTGTGCAGCGTATTGATGGAGACAACGAGGTCGAAGTGATTGTCCGGGTACGGCAGCGACACCGCCGAGCCGACCTGCACGAACGGCTTCATGTCGTCCATGGCGTTGGCGATCGCGTACTCCGAGATATCGATGCCGGCGACTTCCAGGCCCGGTACGACCTTGGCGAATTCATGGAGCAGGAAACCCTTCGCACAGCCGATGTCGAGCACCCGCATGCCCGGTTTCAGGCCATAGTGCCGGGCCAGGTCGCGGGCAAACGACTCCCACCGGCCTTCCATGTACTTGAAGCCGCCGTAGCCGTACTTCCGATCGCCGTCGAAGTAGTCGAAGCCGAACTGCCGCGAGATCGCCGCGCACTCCGCCTTGTCGTACTCAACGACGCGCTGCAGGTAGTTCCGCTTCGTACTGGTGTGGATCTTCTCGATGAAGTCGATGTAGGCCATCAGCGTGTCCGGGCGGGGCTCAGACCGCCGAGCGCCTCGAGGATCTGCGGAGCCGTCAGGCCGTGCGCCCGCAGCAGGTCCTGATGCGACCCATAGATGTGCAGGAATTCGTCCTTGAGCGCGAAGGCGTGGACGTGGCAGGCGGCGCGGCGCTCCCATGCGAGACGCTTCACCTCGACACCCAGGCTCCCGCGCACGGACGTCTCCTCGATGACGACAACGTGCTCGAAACGGGAAAACAACGCCGCCACACCGTCCTCGTCGAGCGGCTTGACCGTATGGGCGGATACGACCGACACCGAACAGCCGCGCCCTTCGAGGGTCTTCGCGACGTCGAACGCCGTCTTGAGAATCGGTCCGTACCCCAGGATGCAGACATCGCTGCCCTCGGTGATCCGCCGCAGCTTGCCGAACACGAACGGGTCGATCGCGCTCGCCGTCAGATCCGGCTCGCCCGCCTTACCGAGCCGGAGATAGACGGGACCCGTATGACGTGCGCATGCCCATGCCGCCTGTACCGTCTCGGCCGGATCACACGGCGCGAGGATCGACATGTTGGGCAGACCACCCATGATGGCGACGTCCTCCTGCGCGTGGTGCGTGCTGCCAAGGAGCGAATACCCGACGCCTGCACCGACACCGACGATCGTGACCGGCAGGTTCTGATAGCACAGGTCGTCGCGCACCTGCTCGAACGGGCGATAGATCGAGAACGTGGCGATCGTGTACGCGAAGGGTGTGCAGCCACGCAACGCGAGACCGGCACAGAGACTGATCATCGCCTGCTCGGCGAGACCGACGTTGACGAACTGATCGGGGAAGTCTCGGAGAAACGGCGCCATCGCCGCGGCTGGCGAGATATCCGCAACGACGACGAACGTCTTCGGATCCGCCTTCGCGATGTCGTAGATGGTGCGGGCGAATGCGTCTCTCATCGCGCCTCCTCCACCTCGCGGATCGCCTGCGCGTACTCCTGCGGGTTCGGGGACCGGTAGTGCCAGAGCGGCACGTTCTCCATGTAGCTGACGCCCTTCCCTTTGACCGTCCTGCCGAGGGCCAGGAAGGGCCGGCTGGTCTTCCGGTGCCGCGCGGCATCGACGATGGCCTGCGGATCGTGCCCGTCGATCTCCACGGCTTCCCAGCCGAACGACTCGATCTTCGGCAACACGGGGTAGAAGTTCGGATGGATCTGGCTGATCTGCCCGAGTGACTGGAAGTCGTTCAGGTCCACGTACACGATCAGGTTGGACAGCTTCAGCGTCGGCGCGAGCATCAGCGCCTCCCACACCGACCCCTCTTCGAGCTCACCATCGCTGATGACGACGAACACCGTCCGCGACACGCCCGCGGTGCGGTCCGCGAGCGCCATCCCCAGCGCAATCGGGAGGCCGTGCCCGAGCGAGCCGGTGGACGCCTCGATACCCGGCACACCGAGGTCCGGATGCATGCCGATCCGGCCGCCTTCCTTGCCGGCACCGGCCACTTCCTCGGATGTCAGGATTCCCAGCTCCTCGAGCACGCAGTACTGCGCCATGGCGCCGTGCCCCTTCGAGAGGATGAAGGTGTCGGGGTCCGGTCCGTCCCGGCGCATCAGTCCGAAATAGATCGCGTCCACCATCTCGAGGCACGAGAAGGCGGGGGCGATGTGCAGGGCCGGCACCGTCTGGGAGATATCCAGAATGCGCCGGCGGAACGTACGGCACCGCGCGCGCGCGGCTGCCGCATCGAATGGCGTGGCCTGGCTGGTTGTCATCAGGCGCGCCCCGTGTAGAACCGGCGGATGTGTTCGATGATGAACTCGATGTGCCCCGGGTCGAGATGCTGGTGGGCCGGGATCGTGATGACCTCAGCGGCCTGCCGTTCCGCGACGGGAAAGTCGCCCTTCGTGTAGCCGAGCCCGGCGGCGCACTGCTGCAGATGCAGCGGAATCGGATAGTGCACCTTGCATTCGATCTCCTGTGAGACCAGGTAGGCCAGCAAGTCGTCCCGGCGCGTCGCGAGCGCGAGATACAGCTGATAGACCTCCCGGTTGGCCGCCGGCCGCTCCGGTGTGCGGATGAATTCCCGCAGCGGCGCCAGACCTTCGTCGAGCAGGCGCGCGTTGCGGATGCGGGCGGCGATGTTCTCCTCGATGCCGTCGAGCATCCGGCACCCGACCACGGCCTGGAAGGGCTGAAGGCGCTCGTTCACGCCCCAGAACGCGATGTGATCGCGATCGACGAGCCCGTGATTGCGGTAGAGCCGCAGCCACCCGGCAAGCGCATCGTCGTCGGTCACGACGATGCCGCCGTCACCCATGACATTGAGCGGCTTGAGCGGATGCATGCTGAAGCCGCTCACGCGACCGAACGTGCCGGCCTTCTTTCCGTTGATCCACGCGCCGGTGGCCGGGCACGCGTCCTCGACGACGGGAAGACCGTGCCTGTCCGCCACGGCGAGCACCGCGGCCAGATCCGGCGATGCCCCGGCCCAGTGCACCGGCAGAATCGCCTTCGTGCGCGGCGTGATGACGGCCTCGAGCTGCGTCGCATCCATCTGATAGCGCGCGTCGCAGTCGACAAAGACGGGCCGCGCCCCGACGGCCGCAATGGCGCCGGCCGTGGCGATGAACGTGTTGGCGACGGTAATCACTTCGTCGCCGGCGCCGACGCCGAGCGCCTTGAGACACAGGATCAGCGCGCCGGTACCGGTGTTGGTGCCGATGGCGTGCTTGACGCCCAGATAGGCGGCGAACTGGCGCTCGAACTTCTCCACGAACGGGCCGATCGTGAACTCGCCCGTGCGGACGAGCTCGCGCAGGTCGGCAAAGAGACCGTCGACGTCGGCGAACTGCTCCTCAAGATACGAATACTTCACGCGCATGGGCTTACGCTTTGCCTCCGTGGAACGCGGCGATGAGGGTGATCACGCGGTCCTGCTGTGCCTCGGTGAGGCCCGGGAAGAGTGGCAGGCTCAGGATGCGTCCGACGACATCACGGCACACCGGAAAGTCGTCAGGCGTATACCCGAGGCCCGCGGCCGCCGGCTGCAGATGGATCGGCGTGGCGTAGTGCACGAGCGCTTCCACCTGGTGCTCGGTCAGATACGCCTGCAGGCGATCGCGGTTCTCGGTCTGGATCATGTAGGTCTGATAGACGTGGTACTCGCCGGGCGCCTCGTCGGGCACGAGCACGTAGGGCCGCAGCGCCTCGTTGTAACGGAACGCCAGCCGCCGCCGCTCTTCGGTCCACGAGTCAAGGTGCTGGAGACAGACGCGGAGCATCGCGGCCTGGACCTCGTCGAGACGGCAGTTGAAGCTCCAGAACTCGCATGTGTTGCGGTCCTTGAGCCCGTGGTTCCTGGCCTGCATGATGCGCGCGGCGATGGCATCGTCGCTTGTCGTCATCATGCCGGCATCGCCGATCGCGAACAGGTTCTTGAGCGGGTGCAGACTGAACGTCCCGGCGTGTCCCCAGCTTCCGACGCGCCGGCCGTCGAGCCTCGCGCCCACGGCCTGCGCCGCGTCCTCGAGCACGAACAGGCCATGCCGCTTCGCGATCGCGAGGATCGCCGGCATCGACGCCGGACGCCCGGTGAGGTGCACCGGAATGATCGCCTTCGTGCGCGGCGTGATGGCGGCCTCGAGCCGGTCGGGATCCATGTTCATGTCCGGCCGGACGTCGACGAAGACGGGGCGGGCACCGGCCAGCGCGATGGTCGAAGCCGACGCGAGAAACGAGTTCGGCGCGGTAATCACCTCGTCGCCGGGCTCAAGGCCGATCCCCCGCAGCACGAGGTGCAGCGCGCAGGTGCCGTTGGCGAGGCCGACGGCGCGTGTCGCGCCGCAGTAGTCGGCAAATGCCTGCTCGAAGGCCTGCACGTTGGGGCCAAGGATGTACCGGCCGCCGTCGAGCACCTGCTCGACGGCGGTCAGCAACTGGCTCTTGATCGTACCAACCTGCTGGCCAAGTGCCGAGTACGGCACCCGCTCGATGGTCACGGACATGAATGCGTGTCTCCTTCGTCGATCAGCCGGTCTCAGACCGGCGACAGGATGCCGGATACAAGTGCCGTCGACAGGCACTGCGCGATCCGCGTGTTTCCCAGCGCCGAGTAGTGCACGGGGTCGTACATGACCGGGTTGTGGTAGAGAAAATTCTCCCGTTCGACTGACAGACACGGCCGCAGCGGCACCCACGGGAGCTGCCGCCTCCGCGCCAGCCTCTCCAGTTCGGCGCCGGTCGCCTCATACCACTTGGCGATGTGCTCGGGCAGAATGGGCTGCCAGCGATCGTACTGCCACTCGACGTCGGCCGGCACGTGCGCGTTGGTCCACAGGCCGTTCCGATACCCATGCACCGGCTCGGCGAGTACCATCCGGATGCCGCGCTCGGTCGCGAGATCGACGATGCGGTCAACCCACTTCGCGTAGTCCTCGAGGGACGGCGTGACACGGCCTTCCGTGAAGGTATAGGTCTGCCGCCACGGCGGGGGCGCTCCGACAATCTGACGAATGCTGCGATAGAGCGCGACGTGCGTGGATATCCACTCGAGCACGGGGCGCACCGTGCGCGGTCCGCGTTCGTAGAACTGGGTCTCGCTGATCCGGTTGCCGACCTCGTAGTAGATGACCAGGTCCGGCGAGAGCGGCAGCACGAGACTCCGGAACACGTGGTAGAGGTCGATGCTGCCGAAGCCCGAGAAGCCCGCGTTGATGACTTCAATCTGTCTGCCGTCCACCTGACGCCCGGCCAGCGCCCGCTGGAGCTGCGCGGGATATGTCTCGGCATTGGACACACCGATGCCTTCCGTCGTGCTGCCGCCGAGACAGACGATCCGGAACGTCCGGGCCGGCTTCTCGACGGTGAACTCCGGTCCCCGGAAGCCATAGCTGTTCGACGACCACTGTTCGGAGAACCGGAAGCTCCGGCGGAACAGGTTCGGCGGAAAGAGCGTCTCCTCGCCGAAGACGGCGACCGGGTCGAATGACTCGACGTCCTGCATGTCCGGCATCCGCAGCCGGTTCCAGCGGTAGCGCGCATACCCGACCGGCAGCTCCGGGGGTGGCTCCTTCAAGCGAAGCACCGGGCTGGCGATGACGTAGCCGAGCCGCCACCGGACGAGCACTTCGTCGATGGCGACGGCAAGCAGGCACAGCACGCCAGTCAGTGCAATGACCGCCGTGCGGGCACGGCGGGAACCAGCGCGCGTGATCACCAAACTCAAGACTCTAGCAGAACGACTCAGGTGCGGGGCCGGCTCGAGCCACGAAGCCGTTCGGCGGCCACCCGGCGTACCTGCGCGAACTTCTTCCGGCCGCGGTGCCGCGCCTTGGTCACGGACTTCTGCGTCTGCCGCCACTGCCGCGCTGTCCACTTCGTCAGCGGCCGGCGCCAGCGATCCAGCCATTGACCCGCGCGGCGCCACAGCGGGTCGTCGCTGACGTAACGCTCCCGCCGCTTCTCGACGACGTCCCGCGTCAGCGCGAAGCTCTCACTCGTGTCACGCCACACCTTCGCGACGTTCGCGAAGAACCCGGTCTCCAGTTTCGGCAGCACCAGACGACTTGTCACCGACCGCGGCCGCGGGACCATGACGGCAAGCACTGTCGTTATCGGCCGGGCGATCACAGCCGACGGCCCTCCTTCCGGGCGCCAGGCGAAGCCGCGCTCGGTCGCGAGCAAGGCGGCCTCGACCCGTGAGGCGACCAGCCCGTCGAGACCGAACTCCTTCTCGAATCCGGCAAGGTCCTCCGGATGGGGACCTTCCTTCAGGCTGAAGGCAAGGGCCAGCACGTGGTCGTCCTCGTCGGTCGTGAACGAGACGAGCGAGGGAAAGCGCGCGGACAGCGGATTGAGATGGTGCCGGCAGCTCTCGAACTCCACCCGATGCTCCGCATGAAGTTCGATCAGATAGTGCAGCGGACGCCCGGCCGCCAGCACATCGAGTGTGCCGTGCGGGCTGAGGCGGACGACGGCGGCGGCACGACGGACTGTCGCCATCAGCGGACCGGCACCGCCGGATGCATCGACGGCCGCCCTGTGCACGCCAACGCCGTCCCACGCCCCGAACTCCGGCTTCCGGCCGCGGAGCATCCACGCGCGATCCACCCAGACCAGCACCTGCGTTGCCGGGAACTCCCGCTGGAACAGCGACAGCCAGCGTGTGATGGTTCCCGGACGCACGCCGTGCATGACGTGGAGGAGCACGAAGGGCCGGGCGGGTTCGAGGCCGGCCGCGGCAAGGAGGCGCGCCGGGTCCGGCCCGGACGGCCGATCGGCCCGCTGTGCCTGAAGCGGCTGCGCACCCACGACCGTCACGTCGGAGGGCCTGGCGCCGATGATGGATTCAACTTCCTGCCGCTGCACGTCGTGCCAGACCAGCCAGCGATCGACCGGGCCCGGGAACTCCCGCGGCGTGGTGTAGTCGTCCAGGCTGGCGGGATAGACGGCCGTCGGCATGCCGAGCCACCGCGCGGCCTTCAGCACCTCGCTGCCCCACACGCCGGCGACCGGGGGCACGGACAAGACGATGTCGGGCCTGTGGCGCCGCAGGAGATCGACGATCTTCGCATCCGGCGCGACCAGGTGGTCCACGGCCTGCAGCAGGCGCCGCATCGTCCTCGGTGCCCAGGGCCCGAGCAGCGTCAGGTGCTGACCGAATGTCCGGACGCCACGCGCCATACCCTTGCTCCGCGCGTGCCGGATGCCGCGGCTGCGGATACCTCGATAGCGCGGGTGGAGATAGTAGGTGGACGTCGCCAGAATCCGGAGGTGGATCACCAGGGCGCCGGTGGCGTTCCGATAGCGCGACGGCAGCTCGACGACCCGAGCGTCCAGCCGGCCCAACCGGGCCACGTCAGCCCGCGTGGGGCGCACGGCCGCGCACATGACCGTGACGGCGTGCGCGCGCGCGCGCAGCGCCTGAACCAACGGCGTCAGGACCGTTGCGGTCCGCCCCGAGTCGACAACGAGCAGGACCCTCACACAGTCACCCTCCCGCGACGGCGCATCATCCGGGCGGCCGGCACGCCGGGCGCGGCAACGGTCATCATCCCGGACGCACGCCTCCATGAATCGATGCGTTCATCGGCGGTGAACCGCTTCATACGCCCGCCCGCGCTTGTGCCATCAATGGGCGTGTAGTACCGTGACCGGCTGCATGCACACGGATCTGCTCGAAGTGCTTTCCTGTCCTTCGTGCAGCCGGCCGTTCCCCGAACAGCGTGAAACCGGACCGATCCTGATCCTCCGTCGCGGTCCGGACGACGACCCGGATGCGATTGCCGACGGCGCGCTGATGTGCGCGGCCTGCGGAGCCTGGTTTCCGGTTGACGATGGCCTGCTCGATCTGAGACCTCTCGCGCTGCAGGATGCCGGGCGACGGGTTCGAATCGGCACCGCACTGGGACTCGTCACCGCCTCCGCCGATGGACCCGCCGACGCGCACAAGACGGCGCAGGCCGCCTTCTTTACGCGCGAGCTCGAAGGCTACGAACGGGACGTCGTCGGCTCCCGCTTCTACCAGGCCCTCGACGCCAACACGGTGCATCGATGGGGCACGCTCGTCCCGAGCGGCACGCGGGTCCTGGATATCGGCGCCGGCACCGGCCGCGCGTCGCGCCGGCTTGCCGCCCGGGGTTGCCGCGTGGTCGCGCTCGACCTGACCGAGCCCCTGCTGCGCCGGGCCCAGGCGCAGGCGCGGGCTGACGGCCTGTCCCGCCAGGCGGATTTCGTGCTCGGGGACGCGGAGCAACTCCCCTTCCGTGACGGCACCTTCGGTGCCGCGCTCGCTCACGGCGTGCTCCATCATCTCGATCGGCCGGAGGCCGTGATTGCGCATGTGGGCCGGGCCCTCCAACCGGGTGGCCGCTGGTTCTCCCTGGATCCGAACCGGACACCGCTGCGCGGCGTCTTCGACGCGGCGATGCGCCTGGTCCCTCTCTGGGAGGAAGAGGCCTCGAGCAGTCCGCTCCAGGACGAGCGCAGACTGACCGCGTGGTGCGATGCGGCGGGCATCGACAGCTACGCACGCTATACGTGCTACATCCTGCCTCACGCCCTCTCGCGGGTACCGGTCCGGCTGAGCCGATGGCTGCTCGACGGCACCGACGCCCTCTTCGCGCGCGCGCCGGGCATCTCGCGATGGGCCGGCGTGATCGTCGTATCGGGCGTCAGGCGTGGCGCCCCGCCCGTGCATCCGGAACCACGGCGGCGCGGACGGCAAGGCGCCGTCGCCGCGATGCTCGTGGCGTTGCTGGCCCTGGCCACGACCGTCTGGAAGGTTGATGCGTCCGTCGCGGCGCGGAGCGCGTCGTACTACATGGGTGGGCTGGAGACGATGCTCGGCTACGCCAATGCGCCGGCCCGCACCGGCGTCGTCATGCTGTACCCGAACGGACAGCCGCTCGAACAAGGCACACTCGACGACATTGGATATCTGCTGGGCGCGCAACTGCTCTCGGCCGCCGGGGTTCAGGTGACTGGTGCGGTGCTGGCGCAGGCTCACCTGCTGCTGTTCATCGCCGGCGCCGTCGCGCTGGCTGCTGGAGTGGCGACCGCGTTCTCGTCGGTGGCTGCCGGACTGATTGCGGGTGGCGCGGCATTGACAGCTGGAAACAGTCTGCGTCACCTGCTCTACGCGCAAGTCACGAATCAGAGTATCACGCCGGTATTCCCGCCATTCGTCCTCAGCGCTCTGGCGCTGGTCGCGATCGCCACCGCGACCCCACGCGGCCGGCAGTGGCTCGCCGCCGGGTGCGCGGGGGTTCTGACAGGGCTCATCGATCTCGCGCGACACGCGCACGGGCTCGCCGTGCTCGGCACGCTCATCACGTGGATGCCACTGACACCAGTCCGGCGGAAGGCGCTCGTGGCGCTCGCGGTGGCCGTTCTGCTCGGAGTGCTGACGGCAACGATCGGCCTGCCGACGATACTGAAGGCCCATCGCGATGTCGTGCTGCGTCGCCCGGCCGGACTCGTCGAACGCCTGGAACGCCCGCCCAGTCACCACATCTACTACACCCTGCTCACGGCGATCGGCCGCTATCCGAACGCGCTTGGACTGACGTATGCGGACTCGTCCGTCGATGCGTACATCGCGACGGCGACGGCTGGCGATCCGCAACCGATGGACGTCCATCGGGCGATCGAGGTGTCGCGACGCCTGTTTGTCGACTACGTCGTGGCGCACCCCGGTGAGTGGGTGCGCTCGCTGATGCGGGGCGCGGCGGAGCTGCCACCGTTCATCGCGTATGTCACGTTCACCGCCGACCGCCGTTGGGAACTCGGCTGGCCGGGCATCGCACCCGGCGTGCACGTGGACGATCGCGACAGGGCCCGGTACGGGGAGAACCTGCTGATGAACGTGCGCTGGGCCTACGTCCGCGCCTCGGCGCCGCAATGGCTCATGTTCGGCGCCGCGTGGGTGGCGATCGCCGCCGCGGTGGGCATCGCCGTCCGCAGGCGCAGGTGGCCCGCCGACGGCTTCGTCGTGGGTGGTGCGCTGTATCTGGCGTGGGTGGCGTTGCCCCGCGCACTGGTTCCTGTTCAGGGCCTCGACCTGGTGATGACGTTCTGGCTGGTAACCGGTCTGGCAACTGCCGCGCTGCTGGCCTGGCGGCCTGCCGGCGAGACCGACTAGCGACGCCCCCGCACCCGGAACGCCAGGTGGAAGCGGATGAGCTCCGCGACGGCCTGGAGGGCGGCGCGCCAGGTCACGCTGGACACCCCGGCCTGCCTCGGCAGACAGGTCACGTCGATCTCGACAATCCGGCACCCACCGGCATGCGCCTGCAGGACCAGTTCCGCGTCGGCAAAACCACCATTGGCGCGTGTCCTGAGGTGGGCGATGCTGGAGCGCCGGTAGAGCTTCGGCGCGTTGATGTTCGTCAGCGACAGGCCGAACAGCGCCCGGACCGTGGCCCGGTAGAAGCGCGAGAACACCAGCCGCGCCGTGGAGTCGGGCCGGTTGCGGTAGCGACCGACGACGACGTCTGCCTCTGTCGACGCGAGCAGGTAGGCCGGCAGCTCCTCGGGCGCGATCTGTCCATCGGCCGGAATCACCCAGACCCAGTCGCCGCGGGCCGCCTGCAGTCCGGAGCGCTGCGCCGCGCCGTAGCCCCGATTGACGTCGTGCGTCACGGCACGCACGCGCGCGTCCGTACCCGCGAGCCCGTCCAGAATGCGCGGCGTGTCGTCGCGGCTTCCGTCATTGACGACGATGACTTCGTGTTCGCCGGGGATTCCGTCGAGCGTGCCGCACGCTCTGCGAACCAGTCCTGTGAGGTTCGGCGCTTCGTTGAACGCCGGCATGACGATCGAGATTCCGATGTCGGCCATCGGCACGTCAACCGGCGAGCGTCCGCGCCAGACCGGCCTCGATGCCCGTCCCAGGCCGGAACCGCAGCAGCTGTCGCGCGCGGGACATGTCGGCCACCATGTCACCGACAGCGGGGTTCGTACCGTCCGCGAACGTGGGCGCCGATCCCACCAGGCGGCCAATCGCCTCGGCCAGTGCCGGCACACGGACCGCCTCGGGCCCGGCGCAGTTGACGATTGCGCCTCTGCCCGCGACGAGCGCGCGTCGCGTCAGGTCGATCGCGTCATCCACGAAGACGGGGTTGAGGCGCGGATGGCGGCCGCGTGCGTGGAGCGTCACTGGCGTACCGGACGCGACGGCGGCCACGAGGCGTGGAACGAACCCGGACGCCTGGCCTGGGCCGTACGGAAAGAAGTAGCGCACGATGCTGACGCGCCCCGGCGCGTGGAACAACGCGGCCAGCTCTCCCTGCCACTTGCTCATCGTGTAGTCGTCGAAGGGCCGCGCGCGGTGCGTCTCCCGGATACGACCGGGACGATAGCCGTAGATGCCGCCGGTCGAGCCCAGGACGAACTGCCGGACCCCGGCGCCTGCTGCCCAGGCGGCCAGCGCCGCCGTGGCGGACGTATTGACCGCGTACAGCTCATCGACGCCGGACCCTGGTGACGGGAGCCGGGCTGAAGCCAGGTGGAGGACGTAGTCAGCGCGGCGAGGCAGCCTGGCCCGGTGGAACGGCTCGCAAAGGTCGTGATCGATCCAGTCGATCCGCCCGCAACCGGACACCTCGGGCCTGCGGCGTCCCAGCGCCACGCACGAGAACTGGCGGCCGTAGGCGGCCAGAAACGCGGCCCCCAGAAATCCCGTCGCGCCGGTGATCAGCAGACGTGGCCGTGGCACGATGTCAGGCGCCCTGACCGCCCCTTTGGTACCAGGCGACCGTCTCGGCGATGCCCTGGGCCGCGGGTGTCGTCGACGCGCCCGGAAGCAGCGACCTGAGGAGGGCGACACCGGCGACATGCCGGCGGTGGTCGCCGGCCCTGACGGGCCGACGGTCGATCGGCCCGCGGTAGCCAAGCGTCTCGCAGATGGTGGCGATGAGGGCGCCGATCTGCAGTTCCTCGCCGGCCGCCACGTTGATCTCTCGTCCCCAGGCATCGCCCTGCTCGACCAGTTCGAGCGCCAGGCGCGCGGTGTCGGTGACGAACGTGAAATCCCGCGTCTGGTGTCCGTCGCCTTCGAGCACCGGTGCCTGGCCCGACAGGATGCGTCGAATCGTCAACGGGATCACGGCGGCATAGTCACCGGCGTTCTGCCGGGGCCCGTAGTTGTTGAACGGCCTCACCGTCAGCACGCGTATGCCGAACAGTTCGCGGTATGACCGCAGCAGCAGATCCGCGGCAAGCTTCCCGGCGGCGTAGGGCGTCGTCGGGTGACACGGGTGCTCCTCGTCCATGGGCGCCCTGCGTGCGTCGCCGTACACCTCGGACGTGGAGAACTGGACGAGCGCCCCGAAGGCGCCGCCGCGCTGCAGTTCCGCGAGGTTCGCGGCGATGTCGACGTTCACCATGTAGGCGCCGCGGGGATTCACGAAGCTGTAGTTGAGCGGCTTCGTCGCGAGGTTGAACACGATGTCGGGCCTGACCCTCTCGATCACCGAGACCAGCGCAGGGAACTCCGCGGCGTCCTCCTGGTAGAACGCCAGCTCCGGGCACAACCGGGTGGCATCGTCGAGATTCGCGCGGCGGCCGAGCCACAGCGTGTCCATCACGGCCAGATGCGCGGCCCCGCGGGCGGCCACCGCCTCGACGAGGTGGCTGCCGATGAACCCGGCACCGCCGATGACAAGGACGCGGGACGACGAAAGCTGCATGGGACGATGGCGGTCCGGCGCTAGACGATCTTGTTGCTGGTCCGCAGGTGACGCGGCAGCTTCTCGAAGCGTGCGGGCGCGCCGACGGCCATGTGCCAGGGCGGCACGTCCCTGGTCACCACCGCTCCAGCCGCCACGAACGCGCCGCGGCCCACGGTCACACCGGGCAGCAGCGTGGCGTTCCCGCCGATCGTGGCGCCCTTCCGGATCACCGGCGCCACCAGGGGCGCCTTCTGGCGGATCGGGAACCGGTCGTTGAGGAACACCGCGTTCGGCCCGATGAACACGCCGTCCTCCACCACGGTGCCAGTCGGCAGATAGACCGTCGACTGGATGCTGACCCTGTTCCCGATGACCGAATCGTTGTCGATGACCACGTTCGTTCCCACGAGCACGTGGCTCCCGATCCGGCAGTTCTCGCGGATCAGAATCTTGTGACCGGTCCTGACGTAGTTCCCGAGCTCGACGTTCCGGTAGATCACGGCCTCGGAGCGGATGATGGAGTGGTGTCCGATGCGCACACCGGTGTACCGCAGATCCTCGTTGCGGGTTCGCTTCCGCATGATCTCCACGAGCACGTCGCTTGTGGGATAGCCGAGGATGACATTCTCCAGAATCATCGTGTGGGATCCGATCCAGTTGCGGCCGTAGGTCTTGAGGGTCTCGTGGATCAGGCAGGCTCGTCCGTACTTTTCAATCATGGCGCGCAGACGGTGAAGGGCCGGATGGCCCGGATGAAGGCGCAGGTGTCGCCCGTACGGCCCGGTGACGCAACGCCCGCAGGTCGGCGGCCTCTATTGGACCATCCTGCCGGCGCGCGGCGTAGGCCGCGAGAAACCGGGCCGCCGCGGCTGAAGGCGCCGGCAGCGGATCGGGAGTGAGGCCGGCCGCCGCGAGGATGCCGGCGACCAGCCGGGGCGTCGCCGCCTCCGTCAGGCCGTGCGGCCGCACGAACGTCTCCACGAACCGGCGGCCCAGGGCATCGGGCATCGGCGTGGTGGCGGCGTCCGACAACTGTACAAGGTGCTCCGCCAGCGTGTTCGCCTGCGTCAGGAGACGCCCCTCCGACTGCACCAGGTGATGGAAGTGCAGAGTCCCCTCCTGCGTTTCGGCGAACTCCGGCGCGAGAAGCGTATAGACCGGGCGGCCGACAATCCCGGCCTCGATGAGCGCCGAGGTGTTCACGCCCACGACTGCGCGGCTGTGATATAGGGCGTCGAAGAACGCGGAGCGCGAGTCCGCGTTCACGGGCGCATCGCCCAGCGCCAGTGCGACGCCAGGACCGGCCGGAAACGTGCCCGCGGCACTCTGCCAGCGGTCGGCCTGCTTCGGGTGTGGGCGGACCAGCACGTTGACGTCCGCCAGTCCCGGCAACCCGCTGCCACGGATGGCGCGAATCCACCCGGAGACGAACTCGGGCTCGGCCGCCGCGATTCCCTGCGTCGAGCCCAGGAACAGGAGGATCGGCCGCGCGGGATCCAGGTCGTATCGGAGGCAGAACTCGTCGCGGGACGTCGACGGCCGCCAATCGAACCAGTGGTCGAAATTCTGCGCACCGGTCACGACAACGCGCCCGGCGGGCACGCCGTGGAGATCCGTCGCCTCCCCGCGCTGGGCCTCGTTCCAGACGAATACCCGATCCGGAACGATGCGCATCACGCCCTTGTTGGTCAGGTTGTCCCAACTGGCCACACACAGGGCGGTCGGCACACCCAGAGATCGGGCCGCGCGCACGATGTCGACCTGGTCGGACCCGATGTTCACCAGCGGGGTCACGAGCACGACATCGGGCGCCTGCTCCCGGATGAAGGTCACGATGCTCGGCAGCGCCGGCGTCGCCCGTTCGACCTCTTCCAGCGCAGCCACAACCCGGGGCACGGCTCCATGCCGGTGATAGCCGCGCACGAGTGCCACGACCCACGGCGGCATTGTCTCCTCGACGCGACGGCGCAGGTAGGTCGCGCGGGCATACCGCGGGTCGAAGTAGCGCAGATAATCCCGGTACGACCGCAGCTCGGCAAGCGGCGCGACCCACGAATCCCCCTTGCGCTTCGGCAAACGCTGATGCGTGACGCGTCCGGGGAAGGCCGCGGCGAGCCGCTCCAGCTGCTCGGACTCAACCCACTTGCTGTAGGCGACGTGCACCGCATGGCCGTCTTCGGCGAGCCCGCGGATCGTGGACTCGTAGTAGAACGTGAACCCCGAGTGGAGCATGCAGAAGAGGACCTTCATGCCGGCGCCGTCTCCCAATACCGCTCCAGAAACGCACCGCCAAGCCGTCCGTCTCCCATGAATCCGTCCTCGGGGCCCCACTTCCGGACGTACGAGTACCGGTCGCGCAGCTCCTCGGCCGTGGACACGACTCGGGCCTTGTACGTCGACTGCAGAGGCGTTTCCGGGAGTCCGCGTTCGACGAATTCAACCATCTCGGCACCGGCCTCGACCAGATCCTCAGCCGAGTTCTCGATGTACTCGTAGCGCCGGACGTCCCGGAGATGCTTCAGATACCTCTCCGTCAGCATGTCCTGAAGCGAGAGGATCTGCCCGGACTTGTAGTCGCGCACGAGTTTCAGCACGTGCAGCATGTTCGCCCGGATCGGGAAGGCACTGATGGGATCCGTGCAGTTGACGATCAGCGAGGGCGTGTCGGTGAGATACACCACGCCGTACGGGCCGGACTCGCAGCCGACCATGAAGACGCTCTTCATCAGACAGAACAGGTCAACCAGGCCGGTCCGCAAGGGCGACGTCGCCAGGTCGATCACGCCGGGTCGCGACACCGGCGTCATGCTCGGATCCCCGACCCGCACCACGGTGTACCCCCGCCGCACCAGGTCATCCATCAGATCGAAGTAGTTCTCGATGTGCGCGTTGCGCGTGTGGTCCTTCCGGAACCCACTCATCTCCCGGCCGGCCTTGAACCCGCCTTCCCGCGCATGGAGCGTCACGATGCGGGCGTCCGGGTCCAGGCCGATCCTGGCGGCCTCCGCGCGCGCCTGCGCGAGCGTGGACTCCGGCAGCGCCACCTGGATCGGACGGCGCATCAGGGCCCGCCGGTAGTACGGCACGTCATCCTTGAACGTATCCCGGCGGATCGCCTCCGTCGTCGACTCGTCGTACCAGTACACCAGGTCGCGGAACCACTCCGGAAAGCGCGTGTCACCGTACATCTCGCGCCGGCGGATCGCCTTTCGCAGACTGACCCTCACCCGGAGGACACCCCGCTGCGCCTGCCACGGCAGCGTCAGGAGCGACAGCGGATGCCAGGGCCCGATGACGTCGATGCCCGGCGTGCGCAGTTGCAGAAGCGCCGGGTTCACGACCTGGTCCGGCACCAGAAACCGTACGCGGGACGCCCCCTGCTCCTTCGCCAGCAGGAACGACATCAGGATCTCGAGCGCCAGATGCCCGTACTGTTCAGTATTGGGAATGGTCACCACGAGGCGACCGCGTCCCGTCGGCAGCGACTTGAAGATCATCGCGCTAGGCGCGCAGCACGTACTCCGCCGACGCATCGGCGATGAGCGGCAGGTACTTCCGGCCCCACGCCACCATGTCCTTCACGCCCTCTTCAAGGGAAATCTCCGGCTCCCAGCCGAGTTCCTTCTTGATGAGCGAGGAGTCGAGCCAGTACTGCGCGTCCTCACCGGGCCGGCCCGGCTTGATCTCCACCAGATCGTCGAACGACATGCCCAGTTCCTGTGCCGTCAGCTCGACGAGGGTCCGGATCGACACGGGCTCGGCGGAACCGGCGTTGTAGATCCGGCCGAGCGGCGCCCTCTCCGCCATCAGGTACAGCGCACGGGCGAGGTCCTGCGCGTGGATGTAGCTCTTCTTCGCTCCGCCACCGCCTTCGAGCGGCAGCTTCCTTCCCGTCAGGCCGCACATCACGGCGCGCGGCAGCACGCGATAGAGCTGCTGCCCGGGGCCGTAGGCGTTCGAGGGCCGGATGATGTTCATGGGGAACTTCCGGGCGTTGAACATCGAGATGAGGTGCAGGTCGCCCGCCATCTTCGACACCGAGTAGGGGCTGGTCGGTGTCAACGGATAGTTCTCGTCGGCGGGCCGATCCACCGCGCCGTAGAGCTCCGAGCTGCCGACCTGGATGAAGCGCTTCAGGTAGTCACGGGTGGCAAGCCCCTCGACCATCTTGGCGAGCGCGGTGACATTGGTGTCGTAGAAGCGCCACGACTTCGTCCACGACGCGCCGTGCGCGAGCGCGGCGAAGTTGATGATCACCTCAGGCTTCTCTCGATCGAAGACCTCGAACAGCCGGTCCTGCTCGTAGACCATGTGGACCTGTTCGTAGCCATAGCGCGGGTCGCCTTTGCCGACGTCGAGCGTGAACGCCGCGGACTTCTCCGCGTTCCGGCCCACGCACACGACGCGTTCGACGCCGGTGTTCTTCAGCAGATAGAGCGCGGTGTGCACGCCGAAGGGGCCGTTGCCCCCGAGGATCATGTAACGCTTCACGGAGCCTCCTGACGCCCTACCGGCCGGCCGTCATGGCCGGGGCGGGCGCGATGATGAAACGGGTTCCCGCAAGCGCGGGATACTGTGCCGAGAGCCGGGAGGCGATCGCCGCGGCTGTCCCGGGCAGGAACGACATGACAACGGGCACGCCGGGCTCGAGCGCCGCCGGCGTCCGGATCGGCGCACCGGCAACCGTCTGCCCCTCCCGCGCCTCGTCCTCGTCGACGAAGCAGACGGGCGGCGTGGCGAACTGCGTGGCCATCCACAGACCGGCCATACCGGTACCGAAGATCGCGAAGGGACGATCGCCGACTTCGCGATCGATGGCCTCCATCGCCGTGCGGATCCAGGGGAAGACGTCTGCGAGCATCTCGGTCTCGAGCGCCGGGGCCTCGCCCTTCTCCAGAAGGAGCGTGAGGCAGTTGTGTACCCAGGCCCGGCCGTCGACGGCGATGCGCAGACCGGCGCGTGCGCACGTACGCGCCAGCTGCGAGGGGCCGAAATGCGACTCGTGATCGACAACCGCGAGGTCGAAGGGGTTGCGGACCACATCGGGCACCTGAATCAGCACGCGTCCACCCGGTGCGAGCTTCGCCGCAATCGCCGAGAGCAGCGACGCCGGATCGGGGACGTGCTCCAACGTGTGCCAGAGCACCGCGAGGTCGAAGTTGCCTTCCGGCACGGCGGTGAAGTCTCCGGACCAGAATCCACGCACCCCGGGCATCCCCTCGATCTCGGCCCTGAACTTGTCCCCGACGTCGAAGCCGTAGAGAGACCAGCCCGGCAGCAGCGCCTGCGCGGACTTCAGCACGGCGCCATTGCCCGTGCCCACATCAAGCAGCCGGCCTGTCGCGGGCAGTCGTGGCACGCACTGCTCGATACAGTGGTACGTGCGGGGGCGCGGCGGCAAGCCTGGAGGAAACACGAGCTGCTCACGCCCGCCGGAGAGGTGGTGCGCCTGGTAGGTCGCGTAGATCCGATCGATCGCGGTCCGCTCATCCGGAGTCGGGGCCTTCTGCAGATGCCCGCACGCGCTGCACTGCCAGATCACGGCAGGCAGGTCGCAGGGCAGCGAATCGGAGGTGACCGACGCGGCCCGCAGCCCGAGCGTGCCGAGACGACCGACGGATTGCGCGCCGCAGGCGTGACAGGCGTGCGGGGTCTCACTCATGCGTCAGGTCCTCCGAGAACGGCGTCGCGGCAGCGCAGACAGGTGTCGCTGCACACGGTGAGCCGCGGCTGCTCGCGGATCACGCGCGCCAGCCGGTCGATGAGCGCGGGCAGCGGCGCGGCGGCAAGGTCCGCCGCGCCAAGGCCCGTGCGTGTGAACAAGTCGTCACAGTACGGCTGAAGCCGGTCGAACCCTTTCGAGCATCCGGCCACCCGGATCCGCCGGACGCGGTCGTCGCGGTCGACGTTCCAGCGGATGAACGGCCGGCGGCCGGCCCGCTCCTCGGCCACGTGGACGGCGGTGCAGCTGGCGAGCCCGACGCCGGCGAACAGGACGAATCCCCCGCGGGCGGCGAGCCGTTCGAGCGGGAGGTTGGTGGTGTCCCACGGGTGCGGCGTCACGAGCGCGTGCGCCCCGTCGCCGTGTGCGACCCAGGAATGCCAGGGATGATCGCTCCGCTCGGTTCCGGGGAGGGCGGCCAGCGCGCGCGGCACGGCGCCCATCTTCGGGTCGATGGATGCCGTTTCACGTACCCACGGCACGCGGGGCCGGTTCCAGTGATCGTAGTACGCGTAGTCGCAGCCGTTGACGGGCGGCCGGTCGTCGGCGGGCGGCTCCCAGTTCGAGTCGAAGCAGAAGGCAGGGGCCATGACCACCGGGCATGCCCCGGCCAGACTCGCGGCGACCGTCGCGGCGCCGCCATCAACGTATCCGAACGACCGCAACGAGGCGTGGATGACCACGGGGTGTCCGGCAACGCCGAGCCGCGCGAGGGCGTCACGGATGTCGGCCGCCGTCACGGCCGGCGACGTCGCGCTCATCGAAGAAACGCCGCCTCCACCTTCGCCACGGCGGCCACGATGTCGTCCGCCTCCTCGCGCGTGAAGTGCTCGTTGAAGAGGATGTTGAAGTGCTCCTCCCGCCAGGCCGTCGCGTTCGGCGTGTCCTTCGCGCCGTCCAGATACGGCCGGACCCACGGCCACTCGGAGACGACGTAGCGGTAGTCGTGGTTCAGGTCGATGCCTTCGGCCCGCACGGCGAGCGCGAACTCCTGCTTGCCGCAGGTCAGACGCGACCGGTCGACACGGATCGGATAGTAGAACGGCGAATCGTCCCGCGACACCGGTGCCCCGACGCACGCCTGCGTCCCGGCCGCGAGCCGCTCACGCAGATACTCGAGAAACGCCACCCTGCGGCTGATCGTCTCCGGCAGCTTCTCCAGCGACCGTATGCCGATGGCGCATGACAGCTCGTCGAGGTTGAAATTCAGCGCAGGTCCCAGGAACGTCGTCGGATCCTTGTCGTCGAAGCCGGGCTCCCAGAACGGCTTCCCGCGATCCGCGTGCGCCCGCAGACGGCGATACCAGGTCTCGGAGCGCGAGAACGTCACGCCGCCGCATCCGCCGGTGGCATGCGCTTTCCGGTACATCGTCGAAAACGCGGCGACGTCGCCGAACGTGCCGACCTGCGCGCCCTGCCAGCGCGCGCCATGCGCCTGGGAACAGTCCTCGAGGAGGATGGCGTCGTGGGCGCGGCAGAACTCCGCGATCGGCCCGGCGGCCGCCGCCTGACCCGCCGCATGCACGAGTACGGCGGCGCGCACACCGTCCTGCCACCGGGCTTCGACTTCGGCCGGCCCCGCGTTCGGCGTTCCCGGCTCGCTGTCCAGCAGGACGGGGACCAGGTTGTTGAGGATGATGGCGCTGATGGTCCCGGGATCGGTGATCGGCGAGACGAGCACGCGGGCGCCCTTCGGCAGTTCCATGGCGGCCAGCGCGACAAAGAGCGCCGCCGTGCCCGTGCTGACGGCGTCGGCGTAGCCCGGCACGCCCATCGCCCGGACGAAGGCGTCCGTATAGCGCCGCTCGTAGGTGTCCTGGTAGCCGAAGTCCGCCTGGCGGCCGCGATAGTGCGCGAGGAACCCGTCGAGCACCTGCATGTCGTCCGGACCGACGAACGCCAGACGGGCCGGCATGCGCCTGGTCCGCACCGGCGTGCCACCGTGGATCGCAAGCGGCGATGCCATCAGACGATCGCGCCCGCCTGGCGGGCCGCGCCAAGCGCCAGGTCCCAGGCGCGGATCAGGAAATCGGGAACGGCGTACCGGTCGGCGTCCTCTCGCTTCAGGAACTCGAGCGCCTGCCCTTCGTGACAGACGATGGGTTGCACGTCATCGTAGACGGCCCAGAACACGGCCACGCTGAACAGCGGGTGGTCGGGAGGCTGATCCTCGAACCGCGCGAGCCAGTGCAGGTCGCCGAGCCTGTACTCCGTCTCCTCCAGAAACTCACGCCGCGCGGTACTCTCAATCGGCTCGTCCGGCTCGCTGTGGCCGCCGGGCAGCACCCACATGTTCGCGTGGCTGAGCCCGGGCTTGTCGTCCCTGAGCTGCATCAGCGCGGCACCGTCCCGGCGCAGCAGCGCGATGGCGGCAACACGATCCGTGCCGCGGCTCATGTCGTCGACACGGTCGAACACGAACGTGTGCGGGGCGGTGCCCATCAGCCGCGCCGCGCCGCCTCCACGCTCCGCCTCAGTCCGTCGGCAAGCGTGGTCATCTGGAGATCGGGAAACGCCTGGATGCGCGCGGTCACGTCGAAGTGGCGATGCGTGATCGGGTTCGCGCGGGGGGACGGCTCGATCGCGACCGGTCGGCCGGCGAGCTCCGCGACCGTGCGCGCCACCTCGGCGAATGCGTGAGAGGTGCCCGTCACGAGGTTCAGCACGCCCGAAGAACGACGCTGCAGCACGAGACGGATGATGGTTGCGACGTCCTCGATGAAGACGTGATCGCGCTGCTCCTCCCCGCCACCAAAGAGCGCGATCCTGCCGTCGACGAGCGCCGTCCTGACGAAGCGGTTCGGGCCGTAGGCGTTGTGGGTGTCGCCGGGGCCGTACAGGATCGACGGCCGCAGCAGCGCGAGCGGCGTCTTCGACGCCCGCATCGACTCGATCAGCATGCGCTCACGTGTCATGTGCATGACGCCATGAAACGACGAGGGCTGCGCGCACGACGACTCGCGCACGGGGTTGGCGTCGTCGTGATACACGGCGTCGCTGCCGACGTGCACCACATGGGCCACCGGCGACGCGGCCAGCGCGGCGCACACGTGCTGCACCATCTGCAGGTTGCGCATCAGCGTCGCGATGTCGCGCCCCCGGTCCGGCGTCAGGCCGGACACGATGACGACGGCATCCTCCGGCCTGAAACGGGCACGCAGGGCCTCGACCGATGCGGGGTCGGTGAGATCGATGTCGGTTGACGCGATCGCCTCGACCGGAACGCCCGCCGCCTGGAGACCGGCCACCGTGTAGCGCCCGACGAAGCCGCGGCTGCCGAGCACGACGGCGCGCGATGGCGCGCCGGAGATGGAATCAAGATGAGTCAACATGTCATACCGTCACGCGGGACGCCGCGCAGAACATTGCTGGTTGGACGTGCGAACGCGGATCGCGATCGCGACCGGCGCGAGAGCCTCGACCACCGGCGGACGCACGCGGACTGGAGATTGCGCGGCGCGCGGTATCCCTGGACCGTATGGAAGACCGGAAGGCAGACCAGCACGTCGGCGAGCAGGTCGTTCAGGCCGTGACACGGCGAAGCGCCGCAGCGGAGCCGTCGCCTGACGCGCCTCCACCCGCACCGAGCGGGCTGCCGCGACGACCCCGGCGCTGGCTCCCATCGATCATGCCGACGGCAGCGTGCCGGTGCCGAGCCGCCGATGCTCGAGGCCCGCGCCACGCGCGGCGTCCGGCGTCAGCACCCCGAAGGGATCGACGACGACCCGGCCGCGCATCGCCGACGCCAGGGTGACCGGGTCGACCTGACCGAACTCCGGCCAGGGCGTCATGATCGCCAGCAGATCCACGCCACGCACGGCGTCGAGCGCCGTTCCGGTCCGGGTGACGCCGCGTGGCGTCTCGGCTTCGGCCACGGCGGGATCGTACGCGCGGATCTCGAAGCCGGGAAGGGCCGCGATGAGCGCCAGCGCGGGCGAGTTCTTCGTGAACTGGGTGTGCTCCTTGTAGGCAAGGCCCCAGATGCCGAGCACCGTCCCGGGAGTCCCAAGGCCATGCGCGTACAACGTACGCAACGCCCAGTCCCGCCGATACTCGCTGTGCACCAGCCACGTCTCGACGAGGCCGGCATCCGTCCCGTTCGCGCCCGCGAGCGCCTGCACGGACGCAAGATCACGTGTGAGGTTGCCGCCGCCGATGCCCAGGCCCGGCGTGAGATACGCGTGCGGGCCGATCCGGCGGTCCAGCCGGAGCGCGGGCGCGATCTCCCGCCAGTCGGCGCCGATCGACTCGCAGACCTCCGCCAGCATGTTGGTGGTCGAGACAGACGACACCAGAAACATGTTGATACTGATCTTGCAGAGCTCGGCGCTCTCGTACCGCATCGGCAGGACCGGACAGCCAAACGACTCGAGGAACTGCCGCAGTGCCGGCGGCAGGGGCTCGGCCGGATCGGCCAACCCGACCATGAACCGCTCCGGCTCCATCGCGCGTTCGACGGCACGACCGAAGATCAGCGTCTCGACCTGGTAGTACAGCCGCGCCCCGGACGCCTCCGCCTGCTCGCGTTCCGCGCGCGTGAAACCGGGAATCACCTGACTGAGGACGACGATGGATGCACCCGGCTTCACGGCCGCGGCCACCGTCGAGACGAGCGCGCGGACGGGAGCCACATCGCTCCGGCCACGGGCGTCGGTCGGCACGTCGACCGCGATGAACACCACATCGCAGTGCCGGAGCGCGCCGGGATCCGCCGACGCCGTGAATCGCGGCGCCGCCGTCGCGAACAGCGCATCGAGACCCGGCTCGACAAACCGGAACCGGCCAGCCGCCACGTCCGTGACCAGCACGGCGTCCGGATCGAACCCGACGGTCTCGAAGCCCTTCGCGGCCGCGGCCAGGCCGGACACCACACCCAGGTGTGTCAGACCGGCATAGCCGATGACGGGTCGCGCGGCGCCCGCCGTCACGCCAGCATCTCCACGCCGAGGGAGCGTCCCAGTCCGTTCAGCACGCCGTTGATCCAGATGTCGTTGTCGATGTTCGATCCGCCGCGGCGGCACAGGCTGCGGAAGTAGTCGTACTCACGGACCCAGGTCGGATCCTTCTGCTCAAGCGTGACGATCTCTTCGTCGGGCTTGCCGCTCGGCAGCACGCGTCCACGGAGCACCAGCGAGGTCGGACCCCATTTGCAGAGCCCGGTGACGTGCAGGCTGCCCCGCTCGCCCACCAGGTCGAGTCCGAACGCATTCCGCCACGAGAGCAGCGTGCCTTCCAGCTTGACCACGGGCGACGACTCCGGAAAACCCATCAGGAAGTAGTCGTACGCGGCGTTCTCATACTTCTGTACCGTCCAGACCTGCGGCGCGCCGGCGGGCCGTCCGAACCAGAAGAGCACGAGGTCGAGCATGTGGGAAGCGAGGTCCGGGATCACGCCGAGCCCCTTGTCCCGCCATGGCGAGTTGCGCACGTCCCGCGCGGTGCCGTTGCCGTAGAACATGCGGCAGTGGTACACGCGCCCGATCCGATCCTCGTCCAGATAGCGCTTCACCGTTTCGAGATGGGGCTCGAATCGATGGTTGTAGGCCGTGTAGCAGACGGCGCCCGTGCGCGCGGCAAGGGCCTTGAGTGTCTCCAGGTCCGCATCCACGGCAGCCACCAGCGGCTTCTCGACGAGAACGTGCTTGCCGTGTGACAGGAGGTACGTCAGCAGCTCGACCTTCGGCCCGTCCGGCGTGCAGACGAGGGCGGCGTCGTAATCGCCGAGCGGCACGTCCTCGATCCGCGTCCAGGTCGCGCCGGCGGCCACCGGATCGACGGCACCGATGCCGTCCGGTCCCGCCACGGCGAGTCGTTTCCGCCCCTGGATGCCGAGACCGACGATGACGGACTTCATGCGAACCGGATGCGCTTCTCGATGGCGCTGAGCTTCGCCCGGACCTGATCCGGCGTGACCGGCGTGTTGCCGTCGTGCTCGCACGCGATGCCGGCAGCCATCGTCCCGAGGATGGACGCCACGACCGGGTCGCCGGTCGCGCGCAGCGACAGCGTGGCGTAGGAAAGCAGCGCGTCACCGGACCCGACCGGATCCACGACGTGGTCCGCGAACGCGTCGATCGTGAAGAACGAACGGATGTCGGGCGACGGCGCGCGATACGTGATGATCCCGCGTGCGCCCATCTTGAGGATGAGCACCTTGCAGCCGGCGCGTTTGTAGAGGTCCAGCGCCAGCGGGCGCACGACAGAGTCCTGGTCCGCGAGGGAGAAGCGCGCTTCCTTCTCGTTCGGCGTGATCAGATCGAAGCCGTGGAAGTCGAGCACGTTGCCCCACCGGCTTGCGACCTGGCTGTCGGCCACGCGCAGCGGACCCTGACGGAGGGCGGCGATGAGCGACGGAATCGTGCCACGGCCGAAGATCCCGTGGCGGAAGTCGCTGAAGACGTAGGCGTCGACCTCGGTCGCGCCGAGCTGTTCGCCGAACTGCGCGACGATCTTCTCCGAGATCGGCCGGTTGTCGACACGATCCACCTTCAGCAGGCGGTATCCGTTGGCGATATAGGCGGCCTTGTTGGTTGTCGGACGGGTCGGATCGATGACGGGGAGACAGCGCACACCGTGCCGCTCCATCTCGCCCAGCACGAAGTCCTTGTGCGCGTCGTCGCCGAGGACGGTGGAGAACGTCACCTCCGCTCCGGCGGCGCGGATATGACGCGCGACCACGGCGGCTCCTCCGGCGAAGTCCGCCTGCTCCTCGAACTTCACGCTGAGGGTCGGCGTCTTGCTCGTGCTCGATCCGATCGGCGTGGTGTAGCAGTAGGAGTCGACGATGGTGTCGCCGAGCACATGCACGCGCAGCCCCCGGCATTTCTCGAGCGCCTCGCGCAGGCCGTCGAAGGTCACGCCCTCCGACTCCATCAGCGCCATAAGCTTCTCGACACCGATGCTGGGAGGGGTCTCCTCGATGAAACGCGATGAGGAGTACACGACGTCGCCGGGCGTGAAGAGCACTTCCCCGCCGAAGCTCGCCAGGACATCGACCTCTTCCTGCGTCTTCGGATGGAGCTTGCCGCTCTCCGTATACTCGAAGCCCTTGGCGAAGTAGTCCGGTTGCAGGAACGCGAGGTTATCCAGCGGTGTCGGCTGATCGTCAACAATGACGTAGTCGACCACCTCCAGCGCCGCCAGGTTCATCGCACGCAGCTGTTGCGGCACGAACGGACGGTAATGCGCCTTGAGGATGAACGCGTCCGAGGTGAGACTCGCCACCAGCACGTCGGCCTTCGAGCGCGCGTACATCAGGTGCCGCAGATGACCCGGGTGCACGAGGTCAAACGTGCCGTGGCACATGATGACCTTCCGGGCGCGGGGCCGCGACCCGATGATCTCGCGCAGCTCCTCGCGCGTCTTGATCTTGCGCCGGAAGCGGTCGTCCGTTCCGTCGTGCATCGGAATCATGCTCGGTCTCCGGCCAGCATCGTGAACCACGTCTTCGTGGCCTGTTCGATCGACGCGGGGTCCCACACGGGCGCCTGCCGCCAGTAGTCGATCCGCTTCACCATCTCCGCGACACCCGCCTCGAACGACACCTGCGGCGTCCAGCCAAGCTGGCTGCTGATCTTCGTGATGTCAGCCCAGGTGCAGTCCGGCTCGCCCGGCCGCTTCGGCACGTACACGACTTCGCCGCCGAGCAGCTCGACGAGCCGGTTGACGGACTGTGGCTTCCCCGCGCCGACGTTGTAGATCTCCTGGGTGCGTGGCGTCTCGGCCGCGGCGAGAAACGCCCGCGCCAGATCGCTCGCGAACACGAAGTCGCGCGTCTGGGTACCATCGCCGACGACGGTGAACGGCTTCCCGGCCAGCTTCTGCGCGAGGAACACACCGAACACCGCGCCGTAGGCGCCGGACGTCTTCGAGCGCGGGCCGTACGCGTTGAAGATGCGAATCACGTTGACGGGCAGTTTGTAGACGTGTCCCCAGTGCAGCACCGCCTGTTCGCCCTGGTACTTGCTCAGCGCGTACGGATACTCCGGCTGGATCGGCGCGTCTTCACGCGTCGGCGTGGCCGCGAGGCCGTAGCAGGACGACGAGGCCGCGTACACGAACTTGCGCGCGCCCGCCGCGCGAGCGGCCTCGAGCGCATGCACCGTGCCCTGCACGTTGGCCGACATGTACTCGGCGGGACGCTCGATCGACGGCACGATGTCGCCAATCCCCGCGAAGTGGATCACATACGTGACATCCGCGAAGAGCGGGTCACCCGGCGCGATGTCGCGGATGTCCCGCACGGCGACGGACAGCCTGGCGTTGCCCTGGTGATGCGCCAGATTGTCGAGCCGGCCGCCGACGAGGTTGTCGATGACCCGCACCGTGAAGCCGCGCTCCAGGAGCAGGTCCACCATGTGGCTGCCGATGAAGCCGGCGCCGCCTGTGACGACGGCGATCGGCTCGCTCACTTGAGCGCCATCGCTTTCACGGACCGCACGTTGAAGTACTTCTGATCCTCGAAGCTGTTCGGGATCTTGCCGGCCTTGAAGGCGCGGCACAGGTCACGCACGGCGTCCTCGATGGAGTGCTTCGGCGTCCAGCCGAGCACGTCGGCGATCTTCCGGGAGGAGACGTGGTACGAGCGGTTGTCGTCGCTCGGCGTGGTGACGATCGGAATCGGCGCCTTCTCGGGGAACTCCTGCTCGACGATCCGCTTCACCTGCTCGGCCAGTTCCGAGACCGTGAAGTTCTCGTACCCGGCGTTGAACGTCTGCCCGGCGATCTGCGCGTCGGGCCGCTCCATCAGATCCACGTACAGGTCCGTGATGTCCTCGATGTGGATGTTCGGCCGCTTCTGCGTACCGCCGAAGACGGTGATCTGGCCCTTGTTGACGGCGTGGTTGGTGAGAATGTTGACCGTCAGGTCCAGCCGCAGGCGCGGCGAGTATCCGCAGACGGTCGCGGGACGGACGATCACCGTCGTGAACGTAGGGGACTGATACTTGAGCAGGAACGGCTCGGTGAGTCCCTTGTACTTGTTGTACTCGGTCAGCGGCAGCAGCGGATGGGTTTCCGTCACCTCGGGCGCGTCGCTGACGCCGTAGACGGAACTGCTCGACGCGTAGATGAATCGCCGCACGCCGGCGTCCACGGCCGCCTTCACCATCGGCTCGAACGCGTCGAAGTTGATCGACTTGCTGAGGTCGGGATCGAGCTCGAAGCTCGGATCGTTCGAGATGCACGCAAGATTGATGACGGTATGCGCGCCCTCGAAGATCTGGCGGAGCAGCGCAGTGTTGCGGATATCGCCCTCCACGACGGTCAGGTGCGGCTCACCGTTCGGCAGGCCGTCGGACCCGTAGAGCATGAGGTCGAACACCACCACTTCGTAGCCCTGCTTCAGCAGCTTGGGCACCAGCACGCAGCCCTTGTATCCGGCTCCACCGACGACAACGACCTTCTTCAATGCGCCTCCTGTGCGGCGAAACGCCGCGTCCAACACTAGAAGTCCTCGTCGAACGCCAGGCCGGCGATCGAAAAGCCAGCCGACACCGCGTCCTGCCGGAACATCTTCACCGTATCGAGCGAGAAGGCGGCGAGATCCTTCCCGATGAGCGGCAGCTTGGCCAGCACGTCGCTGGTCGCGGTGATCACGTGGCAGCCGATCTCGTCCGCCTGGATCACATTGAGCAGTTCGCGTGGGCTCGCCCAGATCAACTCGGACTGCGGCAGCGGTCGCATCAGCTCGAGTGATGTCGCCATGATCGGCATGGGATCCCGGCCGGTATCCGCGATGCGGCCGGCAAACACCGAGATGAAACTGGCGACCGACGGTGACAACGCTGACACAACCGCCGCGACCTGCTCGGTCGTCAGCAGGGCGGTGACATTCAACTGCACACCACGCGACGCGAGCGCCGTGATCAGCGGCCCGGCAAACGCGCCCGCCGTGTTCGTCACGGGAATCTTCACGAAGACGTTTGGTCCCCACGAGGCGATCTGGAGCGCCTGCGAGGCCATCTCCCGGAAGTCATCCGAGAACACCTCGAACGAGATCGGCCGGTCGGGCACAACCGCCAGCATCTCGCGCGCGAAGGCCGCGTAGTCGGACACCCCGGCCTTCTTCATCAGCGTGGGGTTGGTCGTGAAGCCCTTGATGAGGGGGTTCGCGGCCATCTGGCGGATGACGGCGAGGTCGGCACCGTCGGCGAACAGCTTGACGCGCAGATCTGATGCGCTAGGCATGACACTCCTGGGAGGTGGTGGGAATGACGTCCGAACCGGGACGTGGAGAGCGGTTCACCGCGCGGTCGACTCCCACTTGGTCGCCATCTGCTGCAGGATCGGATGCGACACGAGTGCGTGCCAGACCACGGCCTGAAACGCCTCGGAGAGCGGTGTGATGAGCGCGGGGTCCACCGTCGGGATCACGATGACCTCGTCGCCGACCCGCTTCGTGTATCCGCCGTCGCGGCCGACGATGCCGAAGACGCGCATCTGGCGGCGCTTCGCCTCTTCGAGTCCCCTGACGATGTTCGGACTGACGTTGCGCTCAAGATCGCCACCACCCACGGACAGCACCAGCACGGCATCACGGTCGCTGGCGCGGCTGACGCGCAGATACGCCTCGAAGACCGTCTCCCATCCTTCGTCGTTGGTGCGGGCGGTCAGTTCCGACACGTTGTCCGTCGGCGCGCAGGCGTCGATTCCGGCGAGCTTGCGAAAGTCGTTGACCGCATGGCCGCAGTTCCCCGCGCTGCCCCCGACGCCGAAGAGAAACAGACGGCCGCCGCGCGCGCGCAGGTCGGCGAGCGCCCGGGCAAGCCGTTCGATTCCAGGCTGATCGATCTGTGCCGCGATCGTGGCGACATGTTCAAAGTAGCGGGCAAGGTGATCGGTCATGATCTTGCGAATGTAGCTTCGCCCTCTCGGTTACATGACGGTGCAGACGCAACCGAATAACTGCGCTCCATCCAAGCGCCCGTGTTCACGCGCGGGCGTTCCCGGCCGGCACTCCCGGGACGCAACAGCTGAATGTCACGGATGATTCTGTGGAACAACCGGCGTGGCTCAGATGCTCAGGATGGGCTCACACTTCCAGATAAACCCTGTCAGTGTACACCGCGCATATCCGGGGCTTCAACTGAGCGGGACGCCGCGCGGCGCGCGGCGGCGACGCCATTCAGCAGGGAGCGAGCGCGCGAATGGTCACGGCCACGTCCAGCGCGCGGGCGGCCGCGAGCATACGCCGCACGGCCGGTTCATCCGCAGCCCCGCCGGCGACTTCGAGGCGGCTCGCCCGGAACTTGAGGAGGAGCAGGCGGGCCTGCGCGGCCTCAGCAGGTACGGTCACCACGACGCAGCGCTTGATCCGGCGACTGGCCGCCCTTGCCGCCGTGCCGGCGGCACTTCCCTCTGGCGTGCACAGGAGAATCCGGCCGCCCCGGCCGGCCAACTCGACCGCCACGGACAGAAGCCCTTCGACCTGGTCGGGAGTGGACGCCAGGCAGACCACCCGCTGGCCGCCTCCCGACTCGGCGTGCCCGACGCGAAAGGGCTCGACGGCGGGCAGAAACCACTCCTGGAACCGCGGTGACGCTGTCGTCGCCCGCAGTTGCCGCGCGTTCTCCGCCGCGGGGGCGAACAGCGCGAGCCACCGGCGCACCGCCGCCGTGCGCCAGTCGCGGCGGACCGGCCGGTACACCGCCGTGGCCTGTTCGACCGCTTCCGCGAACACACGCCCCGCGGGAATGTCCGCGCCGGCAGGACGCACGAAGGCCGCAACGAAGCGCCGGGATTGCACGTCGGCATCCCGGGCCTCCAGCGCCGCTCCCAGCTGCCGCACGTGTTCCGCCAGCGAGGATGCGGTATGCAGGAGCCCGCCGCCCGCCTTCTGAAGGTGACGGAAATGCAGCGTGCCGGACTGCGTGCCGGCATAGCGCTCGGACAGAATCGAGAACACCGGGCGGCCGACAATCGCCGACTCGATCTGCGCACTCGTATTCACGCCGACGACGGCCTGGCTGAACGACAACGAGTGAAAGAAGTCCGAGCGGGCCTCCGCCCCGACCGGATTGGCTCCCTCCCGGGGCCACACAACCGTCAAGCCGTCGTCAAAGACCTCGTCGCGCCACTGGGATGCGTTCTGGGGATGCGGCCGGATGATGACCGCCGCCGAACGCAACGGCTCAGCGGCGCCGCGAATCGCCGCCAGCCACTCACGCACGGCCGGCCGTTCGTCGCCCGCGATGAACACCGAAGAACAGAGATACAGCAGCAGCGGACGGTCGGGCGGCACACCCGCCGTGGCGCAGAAGGTGGCGCGATCCGTCTGGAGCGGCTGCTCGAACCAGTGATCGAATGCCTGGGCGCCCGTCGCACGGCAGTGCGCGCGGTCGAGCCCCTGGTGCGTCACGCACTCCTCGATCTGCGCGTCGTTCCAGACGAGCGCGAGATCCGGCTTCTCGTGCAACAGGCCCTTCGTCGTGAGGTGATCCCAGCTCCCGGCTGCATAGACGACCGGCAGGCGGCGCGCGCGCGCCGCGCGGACGATGTTGACCTGAACGGACAGGAAATACAGGAGCGGCGTGACGACGACGACGTCGGGTCCGAAGGCGTCGAGCGGCGCGCCTGCGTCGTCCGGGACGGGCAGCCGGCGCTCGGCTGCGTGCACGAGCGCGTCCACGAGTCTCCGGACGGGCGTGAATCGCAGCAGCGGATCGAGTCGCACGGCGAACGCGGGCGTCTCGGTCCGCGCCCGCTGACGCAGCAGCGGCGCGTCGTCGTACTCCGGGCCGAGGTACCGCCAGTAGTCTCGAGCCGCCCGGAGATCCAGGGCGAGTGCCGACCAGGCGTCGGCGCCACCTGCCGCGACACCCGATGTCAGCCGGCCATCGCCAGGGTCGACGCGGTCGAGAACCTGGAGCGCCGCACCGGTGACGCTCCCGCGATCGGCGTCCTTGCCGAAGAGCACGTGCACGTGGTGGCCGCGAAGCAGCAGGTGCCGGAGGCCCGATTCGAAGTTCCTGAGAAAGCCCGGGTGGCTGATGGCGAAGAGAATCTTCATCCGGGATGAGCGAGGCCGGGACCCGTCACTCCGGCCAGGCCCGCGTTCAGGAGTCCGGCGGCGTGCGTCGGGATCACCGTCAGCGGCGCGGCATGCAGCCGGGAGAACGCGAGATCGGCCAGGTGCCGGTGGTGCAGGTAGTAGTCGGCGACCGAGTGGAACACCACGGCTTCGACGTCGCACATCGGCGCCAGATAGGAGAACCCGCCGTAGGTGCCGACAAACGCCCGGGCGTGTCCCACCACCGCCGTCTGCACCTCGAGGTTGTTGGCCGGCGTCACTGCCGCGCCGAGCGCGCTGAGAGACAGATGGCGCGGGTCCGAGTACTGGCCGTGGTCGTCAACGGCCGCGCCCTGGTCCAGCAGGACCACGGGCAGGCCCGCGGCGACCTGCGACAGAACATCCGCCGCAAACCGCCGGTTCTCAGCCGTGTCCGGAAAGGCGGTGCTGAAATAGAACTTGGCCGCGACGTAGTCCGCCGGCAGACCCGGCACAAGCGTTCGAGGCGGCGGGATAATCCCGCGATAGCGCAGGACGTCCAGCATCGGCCGCACGCCGGTCTGCCCATCCAGGTACGCCGCCGCCATGCCGTAGAGATAGGTGGGATGCAGCACGAACGGCACGGAGCCGAGATGCGCCGACGCGAGGCGTATCAACCGGCGGTCCCGGGGGCCAACGCGCAACTGTTTGAGCCTCGCGCCGTCTGGCGCCGCGCCCCGATCGCCCGCCAGGGCGAGGACGTCGAGATACCTGGGGGCCAGATCTCCGTACCACGAGACCGGACCGCCGCGGGACATCACCACGAGCCGGGACGGGTCGACGGCGAAGTGCTCCACGAACCACCGGACAAACGGAATCCAGTAGACCAGCTCGAAACCGACTTCTCCGGTCCAGGGTCCGACGAGCACCGGACGCGTGCCTGCCGCGATCCGCGACAGCCGCTGCATGACCTGCTGCTGGATCACGGCCTGCTGGGAAATGGACTGGGTGGAGCCGAGCACTCCCTTCAGGAAGAGGCTCTGCTTGGAGAGGGTGGCCCTCAGCCGCTGCGTCTGCTCGCGCAGGTCGCCCTTCAGGGCCTTCTGGCCGAGGAAGCCGGTCTCAAGCGCGGTCCGGGTTCCCGCCAGCCGGTCCGTGATCCGCTGCATCTCCTTCCGCAGCGCGGCCACGTCCTTCCTGAGCACTTCCACGTTGGCGTGGTCGGCGGCGTGAGCACCACGCAGGGTCCGCAACATCTCGAGCACCTGCTTGCGTCCACGACGCTCGTCCTCCGCCATCGGATGGAAGAGCGGCGCGAGTCGGATCCCGAGACGTCGAAGCAGGGACTGCCCCATCGCTTGGGGTAGTGTCGCACACCTCGCCGGCACCGTCGCGCGGACGGAGACCGGGTTAGGATGGTGCAACTTCCGCTGGTCCATTCCAGGACCCGCGCCTCGGCCATGCACCTACTCCTGCTGCTCGGAGCTCCGCTCTACCTGCGACCGTTCATCGATACGGTGCGCACGCTGGCGGAGCGTGGCCACCGCGTCACGATCGGCTGGCCACCCGAATCCGCTCGCGAGCATGAGACAGCCCCGGCGGCACTGGCCACCGTCGAGGGCGTGCGATTCGTCACCGTTCCGTCGACCCGTGGCGAACGGCAGGACGAAGTGGGCCTCCTGAGACGCGCGCGGACGTACGTGCGCTATCTCGATCCCCCTTTCCGCAACGCCGGGAAGCTGCGCCGCCGCGCCTACGGCCGGCTGCTGCGGGTGGCCCTGACGGATCACGCCGCGGCCGACCTGGCATTGGGCGATGCGCTGGTCGACCTCCCAAGGCGCGACGTCAAACGGCTGGCCGAGACGCTGACCTGGCTCGAGTCCCTCGTGCCGCCGGACCCGGTTTCCATCGGGCTGCTTGCGGACGGGGGGTACGACGCGGTGCTTGTCTCGCCGCTGGTGGACCTGAGCTCGTCGGGTCAGGCCGACATCGTCAAGGCCGCCCGGCACCTCGGCCTCCGCACCGGCCTGCTCGTCTACAGCTGGGACAACCTCAGTACCAAGGGCAGCCTGCACGTGACGCCGGACACGGTGTTCACCTGGAACCAGGTGCAGCGCAACGAGGCCGCCAAGCTCCACGGCGTGCCGGTGGACCGCATCGTCGTCACGGGCGCACCGCGGTTCGACGCATTCCTGGACCGCGCGCCCCTGTTCGCCCGTCCGCACTTTCTGGCCCAGCTCGAACTGGATCCCGCAAAGCCGGTGCTGATGTACGTCTGTTCGTCGGCGTTCGTCAGTGGCGACGAATCCGTGTTCATCAGGCAGTGGCTGGCCGCACTGCGAGGCTCGCCCTCGCCGGATGTCCGTGCGTGCGGCGTGATCATCCGTCCGCACCCGGATGTTCCCCTGACCGGCATGGACGTCCCGGGCCGGAAGGTGGACCTGGCGTTTGACGGCGTTCCGGTGACGACGCGCCGGCCCTTTGGTGATCCGCACGCCGCGATCGTCAGCACGGCGTCGCTGACGCCGCAGGGTCTCTACGAGTGTCTCGTCCACAGCGACGCCGTCGTCGGCCTGAACACCAGCGCCGAGATCGAGGCGGGTCTCCTTGGCCGGCCTGTGTTCTCCGTGCTCGCGGGCGACGACGCGGATGGTCAGCAGACGACGCTGCACTTCCACTACCTCCTCAAGGGAAGCGGAGGTTTTGTCGAGGTGGCCAACTCGCTCACGCAGCACTGCGAACAGCTGCAGACAGCGCTGGCGCTCACGCCCCGTCAGCGGAAGCGGGAGTCGAAGATCATCACGCGTCGCGCGATGAAATTCGTCAGGCCGCTCGGCGCCACTCTGCCGGTGGCCGGGTTGCTGGCCGACGCGATCGAGCGGGAGCTCTCCAGGCGCGACTGACGCCGGCAGGCGCGCCGCCCGCCGGCTGGCCTAGAAGAGTGTGTAGATGAACGGCGCGGCCGCAGTGCTCGCGAGCGCCATCAGACCGGCGACGGCGAGCAGGACGACGATCAGCGGGATCAGCCACCACTTCTTCTCGCGGCGCAGCAGATCCCAGACGTCACCAAGAAAACCCCCGCCGCCTGCCGCGGCCTTCTCGAACTCCGACATCGATGCGCCTTTCGGGTCTCAGGACTGCCGCAGATAGTCGCGCGCGGCCCTGGGGCCCCGCGTCGGTCGCCAGTGCGTCGCGCGCGCCCGCGGGCGCTTCAGCGCCAGCTCGTCCCGCCCGCTCAGCCTGAAGAACAGGCCGAACGGGGTGAAGATCAGATAGTAGATCGCGGCCAGGACGACACGGGACAGGACCGCCCCCACGGGAGCGGTGACGGCCAGCGCCACGCGATAGAACGGCCGGACCACCGCCGGCCAGAGGCCGCCCACCAGGGCGAGCGCAACACCCGCGCCGGCGGTCGACGTCACGGTGGGCGTCACCCCGGTGCGCCAGCCCGTCCATCCGGCGAGTCCGACGAGCAGGCTCGCGCCGATCAGGGCGAACTGCCTGACCGTCCGATCGGAATCGCCCGGGCCGGCCGGCCGCGCCAGCACGGGGTCAACCGCCGACCCCTCGCCAGCCGTCAGCCGCCGCCACGCCCGTACACCGGGGCCGGGTGCGGCGTCCTTCCCGGGCCTCCGGCCGTTTGGAGGCGTGAAGGGAGGCTGCGCCGGCTTGAGAAGCAGGATGTCCTCCAACACGAGCGCGTCCATTTCCGACTGCATGAACGTGGCGTAGGCTTCCGCGGGCGTCAGCACGATCGGTTCCCAGGAGAGGTTGAAGCTGGTATTGACGACAATCGGGCAGCCGGTCAGCGTGAAGAACCGCTGCATCAGACGGTGCAGCCTGCCATGCCGTTCATCGACCGTCTGTATCCGCGCGCTGTAGTCCACGTGCGTCACCGCCGGAATCACGCTTCGGGGAACGTTGACGCGACGAATCAGATCCGGATCATCGCGAAGCGTCCTGGCGTCGTCCGGCGAGAGGGGCACGCGCCTGCGCTCCGCGATCGGCGCCACGAGCAGCATGTAGGGCGACTCTTCGTCGGGCCGCGTGTCGAACCACTCGGAGACGTGCTCCTTGAGCACGCAGGGCGCAAACGGCCGGAACCCCTCACGGAACTTGATCTTGAGGTTCAATGACGCCTGCGTATCCGTCCGGCGTGGATCCGCCAGAATGCTGCGCGCGCCCAGTGCGCGTGGACCGAACTCGGCACGCCCCTGAAACCAGCCGACGATCTTGCCGTCTCCAAGCAGTCCGGCCACACGGTCTAGCAGGACCGCCTCGTCCGCGACAGCTTCGTACACGGCCTGCTTCGCATCGAGCGCCGCGCGGATCTCCGCACCTGTATAGGCCGGCCCGAGGTAGCTGGCCTGTTGTCGATCCTGTCCGGTGGCGGCCCGCGGATGCTCCAGCAACTGGTGCCACACGTGCAACGCCGCGCCCAGCGCGCCTCCAGCGTCGCCGGCGGCCGGCTGGATCCAGATCCGGTCGAAGGGCCCTTCGCGCAGGAGCCGGCCATTGGCCACGCAGTTGAGAGCCACGCCACCGGCCATCACGAGATTCCGCTGCCCGGTGGCCGCGTGCGCGTGACGCCCGATCCGCAACAGGCATTCTTCCGTGACCTTCTGGATGCTGGCCGCGATGTCCATATGCCGCTGTTCCAGCCGTCCGTCCGGCGCCCTGGGTGGCCCGCCGAACAGGACATGGAAACGGTCGCTGGTCATGCGCAGGCCCGCGGCGTACTGAAAGTACGTCTGGTCCATCCAGAAGCTGCCGTCGGCCTTGAGGTCGATGAGGTGATCGAGGATCACGTCCACGTAGCGTGGCTGTCCGTAGGGCGCCAGGCCCATCAGTTTGTATTCGCCGCTGTTGACCGCGAAGCCGCAGTAATACGTGAAGGCTGAGTAGAGCAGTCCCAGGGAGTGCGGGAACCGGATCTCGTGCGAGAGCTCGATGGCCCGCCCACGACCGCAGCCGATCGTCGCCGTACTCCACTCGCCGACACCGTCCACCGTGACGATGGCCGCCTCCTCGAACGGCGACGGAAAGAACGCGCTCGCCGCGTGACTTTCGTGATGGTCGAGAAACACGACGGGCGCACGGAGGGCGGTGCCGAGTTCGCGTCGGATCACGCGGCGGAGGAAGAGCTTTGTCGTCAGCCACGGCGGCATGGCCGCGGAGAAACTCGACAGGCCACGCGGCGCGTGGGCGAGATACGTTTCAAGCAGACGCTCGAACTTGACCAGCGGCTTGTCGTAGAACGCGACGTAGTCGAGATCGCGCGCCGTCAGCCCGGCCGTTCGGAGGCAGTAGGCGACCGCCTGGGCGGGAAACGCCGGATCGTTCTTGATCCGGGTGAACCGCTCCTCCTGCGCGGCGGCGACAATCTCGCCGTCCGCCACCAGGCACGCCGCGCTGTCGTGAAAGAAGGCCGAGAGCCCGAGTATCGCGGTCACGCGAGGCTGGCGCGGGCCGCGCCCTGGGCGAGACCATGCTCCAGAAACCACCGGTAGGTGGACCGGATCCCGTCGGGCAGGTCGACGCGGTGCCGCCACCCGAGGCGGTGAATACGCGAGACATCGAGAAGCTTCCGCGGCGCGCCGTCGGGCTTGGAGGTGTCGAAGTCAAGCGCCGCGCCTGGATACACGACATCCCGCACGAGTGCCGCCAGCTCGGCAATCGAGACGTCCTCGCCCGTGCCGACGTTGATGTGGGGGCGGTCGCTGTACTGCTGCATCAGGAAGACGCAGGCGTCCGCCAGATCGTCCACATGCAGGAACTCCCGGCGCGGACGTCCGGTGCCCCAGATCGTCACGGTCCCCGCGCCTTTCTCCTTCGCCTCGTGACACTTCCGGATCAGCGCAGGCACGACGTGCGACGCGGTCAGATCGAAGTTGTCACCGGGCCCGTACAGGTTGGTCGGCATCGCCGAGATGAAGTCGCATCCGTACTGCCGGCGGTACGCCTCGCAGATCTTGATGCCGGCGATCTTCGCCACCGCATAGGGTTCGTTGGTCGGCTCGAGGAGTCCCGTCAGCAAGGCCTCCTCCGCCATCGGCTGCGGCGCCTCACGCGGGTAGATGCACGAGCTGCCGAGATACAGCAGCTTCCTGACGCCGTGCTGGTACGCGGCGTGGACCACCGTGGCGTGGATCATCATGTTGTCGTAGATGAACTCGGCCGGGCGCGTGGAGTTCGCCAGGATGCCGCCGACCGTCCCTGCGACCAGGAACACATACTCGGGACGGTTCACGCGGAACCAGTCGTCGACGGCGGCCTGATTCCGCAGGTCGAGCCGGTCGCGCGTGGCCGTCAGGAGCGACGAATAGCCCTCGGCGTTCAGGCGCCGGACGACTGCGGAACCCACGAGCCCCCGGTGACCGCTGACGAAGATGCGGCTGGCACGCTCCATGAGGAAACCTATTCTAGCGGTTGCGGGCCTTCACTGCCGCGCGGGTCTCGCGGTCAACCTCGCGACGCCGGATCGTTTCGCGCTTGTCGTGGAGCTGCTTGCCCCTGGCGAGCGCGACGGCAACCTTCACGCGGCCGTCCTTGAAGTACATCCGGAGAGGCACGAGGGTCAGCCCCTTCTCGGCCACCTTGCCGGTCAGTTTCCGGATCTCGGCCTTGTGCAGCAGCAGCTTCCGCTGCCGCCGATCTTCGTGCGAGGCATACCCGCTGTGGCTGTACGGGCCGATGTGCAGGTTCAGCAGCCACACCTCGCCGTTGTCGAGCCTGGCGTAGCTGTCCCGGAGGTTTACGCTGCCTTCCCGGATGGACTTGACCTCCGTTCCGAGCAGCACGACCCCCGCCTCGAACGTGTCGAGGACGTGGTAATCGTGCAGGGCCTTACGGTTATCCGCGATGAGGCGGCCGGCGTCGTCCTTCTCGGGCACGGCACCCGGCTCAGTATCCGCCGACCCCGGTCGTCTTCAGACGGTCGCGAACCTCGTCCACGCGGACGCGGGCGCGGCACACGACGCGCGGTTCGAGGGTTTCCGCCAGCGTACGGAGTCGCGTCATCACGCCCATGGTCGTCGTTGAGAATAGCACGCGCGATCGCGCGCTATCGAAGGCAGGGCCAGCCTGTATCGCGATAGGTCCCGCGCACCTCACGGTCCCGCCTCACGAAGAGCTTCACGCGGCTGCCATTGCCGAGGTCGACGTCACCATGCTCGCGAAAGCCGATTCGGAGCCACGCGTCGATTCGCGGCATCTCCCGCTCGATGCCGCCGTAATCGTCGCCGGCCGGCATGATGGCGAGCGGCACGCGCTGGCGCTGCAGGCGCTCCACGGCCAGCTGTTGCTCGGGGCCTGTCTTGTAGAAACTGGGACGAAGGTCGGCATGGCCGGCCGGAAACGGCCTCCGCGCCAGCGCATGCACCTCCGCCATGTACGGGGAGATGAAGACGCGGTCGTCGTCCGCCGTGCAGTCACGCACGTAGTAGATCAGCCGTGACGTGCCGCCGCGATCGCGATCCAGCCAGCCCTCGAGCGGCCATGTCACGAGACGCTGGCGCATGGCGATGGCGCGGTCGTACGCGCCTAACGGCCGATCCAGCATGCCCGTGTTGTCCAGGCGCGTGCGCACAGGCGGGAAGAGCACGAAGACCGTGCCGGCGAGCACCGCCAGCGTCATGGTCGCCGTGGCCACGCGGAGGACAAACGGTCCGGTCGTCACGCGGCGCAGCGCCGTCCGCAGGAGCCACGCGGCGCACACGGCCGTCGTGACACCGACATCGCCGAATCGGATCGCGAGATTCCCCCGGATGAAGCCCCAGAAAAGGAGGAGTCCCAACCCCGCCACGACGATGAGCTTCTGGCGTGCATGCGGCCAGTCGTTGCGCGACTCGACGCTGCCTGCCTGACCGGCAAGCGTCGCCAACGGCAGCGCCAACAGCAGCCAGAACAGCCACGGCTCGTAGTTGCGGGCGGCCTGTTCGAACACACCCCGCTCCCACCAGTCGGCATCGTCGGGCACCCGATCCTCATCGGACTGCGGAGTGAGCGCAAAGGCCGGCAGAATCAGCGGCGCACGCTCGCGGTCGCGCTGCGAATAGGAGTTCGCCGTCCGGACGTGTGTCAGCACGCCTCCGTTCAGCTGCAACCAGCCCAGATACGGCAGGGCGCAGGCCACGGTCAGCAGCCCGTACGCGGCCAGGTGCTTGAGACGCGGCAGCCAGCCGACATGCGTCTGCAGCAGGATCGTCGCCACGCAGGCGAGACCGATGAACGCGCCGTGGTCGTGCCGGAGGAGCAACGCCACGACGCTGAACACGGCCAACGCGATGCGCTTCTTCGTGGTCGGCGCGTCGACGTACGACCAGAGCAGCGGGAACGCCGCGGCATAGATCAACACCTTGGGATAGTTGTAATAGCGCGGAAGCAGCACGGCCTGAAAGACGGCGGCACCCAGGCCGACGAGGGTGGAGCCTGATGCCCGTCGGGCCGCCCAGAACGTCAGGGCCGTCGCGATCGAGAGCATCGTGACCGTGAAGAGGATCTCCGAGCCCGTACCGCGGCCCCCAACGACCTGCGTCAGCGCGGCGAGCACGAAGGTGAGCGGCGCTCCCGGGTCCACGAAATCGCGATCGGGCCACTCGCCGTACAGAATCTGCCACCCACGCGTGAGGTAGAAGAAGTGGTCGTCACTGAGGCCCGCAACCGGCCCGTCAAGGTCGACGTAGCGATAGAGCCAGGACCAGACAAACACCGCGATCCCTACCAGGCTGGCGACCGCCCCTCCCAGCGTCACAGCTGTCTTCTTCATGGCGAGATCCTCGGATAGCGCACGTCCGCGCAGTCCGCGGGCGGCTCGAAACCCTCCCGCGCGCGCAACCACTCCTGGGCATCGATGTTCCGCTGGGACACGGCGAGGCACCAGAGCACCGGCATCTGGGCCGTCCCGAGCCGAGCGCCGCCGGCCACCAGATACGCCATCACACTGACGTGCCGGGATGTCATCGCTGCCTCAAGGGGGGTCATGGCCGCGTTTACGGCGCGGATCCGTGTCCGCCGCACGCGCTCGGCCCGGTTCGGATCGGCCCCGGCCCGCAGCAGGCGGACCACATCCGCGTCGCTCTCGAGAGCCGCGGCTTCGGGAAGCGTCATGCGCTCCGCGGATGAGAACGGGGCGACCTCGATTACGCGCAGCAGCAGCGCGAGAGCGATGACGACCGCCAGCAGCCCACCCGGAAGTCCGATTGCGAGCGCGGCGACACTCGGGCGTTGCGGCCGGCTGTTCATCGGAACACCCGTGTGCCCTGCAGGGCCAGACCGTAGGGGTTGCCCGTCACGCGGGCCAGCGCATCGTCCCGCAGCGTCTCCACGAGCCGCCGGCCGGCGTCGGTCGAGGGCGACGCCCGCTGGGCCGCGAGCCACGCGTCCACCGTGACCCACTCGTTCCGGACATCGTGCGCCATCTGGTGCAGGTGATAGTGCAGCCCGACCGCGCGGACGGCCCAGCCGCCCGAGACCACCAGCAGGACCGCCAGCAGCGTCAGGCGCATCGGGCTCGACACGCCAGGCACGCGCTCCCGGCCCTCGGCGCGCGCCGCGAGCCACTCCCGGGCCGCCGCCGTCGCCGCCAGCGCGTAGAACGCGCCGGCCACGCTCATGATCTCGTCCTTCGTGTATCCGTACGACAGCACCGCGTTCGCGACGACGAGCACACCGGCGAGGATGGCCGCCCGATCGCCCCGGTCGAACCGGCGGAGGCGCCACGCCGCCCACCGGCGCACGGCCCACACGGCGAGACCGGCTGTCGTCACGAGCGACACGGCGATGTTCATCAGCGTCCCCGGCTGCACGCCGCCCTCCCGCGCCTCGGCCACCAGCGTCCAGACGCCCGCGCGCGGCTGCGAGGCCAGCACCGAGCCGATCGATGAGACGACGTTGTAGGCATACAGCACGAACGGCCGGTCGCCGAACCGGCGCGTCAGCTCGGCCGGGTCCAGGCGCGCGGCGCCGAAGCCCGTGCTGCGCTCGACCAGGGTGGGCAGGCCGGTCGAGAATCCGAACCGGACGGCCGCGTACCCGGCGAGCAGGACCGTGAGCACCACGATCCCCCGTCGCGAGAGCCCGGGTGCGCCACACCACCAGGCCACGACGGCGACGACCCAGACGAGCAGGCCCGACTCCAGCGTCAGCGCCGCGGCGACGAGCGCGAGCGCCGCCAGCGCGTCCGCCCACCAGCCGCCGGGCGACTCGGCGAGCACGTAGACGCACAGGCACGCCACGACCACTTCGAGGAAGTGGTTGATCGGGTACGCCTCCCAGACGGTGCCGAGGAAGGTGTGCAGCCCCGTCAGCACCGTCAGGCCGAACGCGAGCGCCCAGAGGTCCGCCGACTGCCGCACGCGCACGGCGATCGTGAACAGCGCCAGGCATACGCAGGTGAGCGCCACGTGAAAGCCGCGAAAGACCTCGAAGTACCGGCCATCGGCCACGTCGAACAGCCACTGGATCTGGCCGATACGCAGCGGACGCAGGTACCCCGCCGAGTCGGCGCTGCTCATCACGGCGGCGCGCCACGACGCCGCCTCCTGCGCCTGGAGGAGCGGAATCAGACTGTCGGTGACCTGAACCGGGATCGTGAGCAGGCCGGCGCCGAGCCCCGCGGCATAGATGCCGGTGAGGAGCCACGCGGCCGCGCGGATGCGGGTTCCCGTCACGAAGCGCGGCGGCCGCCCCGCGCGGGATAGCGGCCGAGCAGTTGATTCCAGCGCACGCGCAGCAGGTCCACGAAGCCGGCGCCGCCGGCCAGGGCGGTAACCTTCGTGCTGGCGCGATACGTCCACGTGACCGGCACTTCGCGCACGGTGAACCCGGCACGGCCCGCGAGAAACAGAATCTCGCAGTCGAAGCCGAAGCCATCGAGCCGCTGCAGCGGAAAGAGCGTGGTCGCCGCCTCGGCGCTGAACAGCTTGTAGCCGCACTGCGTATCCGAGAGCCCGCCGACGACCAGCAGCTTCGCGGCGATGTTGAAGGCGCGCCCCAGCGCGTGCCGGTGCCACGGCTCCTCGATCCGCTCCGCGCCGGCGGCTTCCCGCGAGCCGATCAGGATGTCCGCCGCGGGCACACCCGGTCCGGGCAGGAACCGCGAGAGCTCGTGGATCGGCATCGAGAGGTCGGCGTCGGCGAGAAAGCGCCACGTGCCGGCCGCCTCGATCATGCCGCGCCGGACGGCGCCGCCCTTGCCGAGGTGCGGCGCGGCGATCAGCCGGACGCGCGGGTCGGCCTCCTGCCGGCGGCTCACGATCTCGCGCGTGCGGTCGGTGCTGCCGTCATCGACGACGAGCACTTCCCACGTGTGTCCCAGCCGGTCGAGCTCAGCCACGACGTCTGCCAGCGTCTGATCGATGCAGGCCTCCTCGTTGTACGCGGGGATGACGATCGAAATGAACGGCGCGGGCACCACCGGAATTGTAGTCTCGCGCCACGCCGCGGCCCCTTTTTGCATATCCTGAGTCCATGCTCCGTCGACTGCGGCAGGCCGCGGCCATCATCCGTCCGAGTGCCGTGGCGCAATTGGCGTCGCGCCTGACACGCCTCACCACCGATCACCACACCCTGGCCACGCAGGCCCGTCAGCACATCCGAGCCACGGAGAGGGCCCTGCAGGGTCTCACGCGGCACGCCGAGCGCGATCGCGGGAAGCTGCTCAGGCAGGCCGAGACCCAGGCCGCGCAGACGGCACGGCTCGCGGATCTGACCGCGCAGGTCGCCGCGCTGCAGGAGACCGTCCGGCGTCTGTCCACGCGAACGGACCACCTGACGGTGGCGACCGAGCGGCTGACGGCCGACGACGACGTGTCGTCGCTCATCGACGGCGTGCTCGACGTCGGGGCCGTGCAAGCCCACGTCCGGTCGGTGCTCGACCGGACGCCGCTCGAGTCGGACCCGTATCCGCACATGGTGCTGGACAATCTGCTGCCGTCGGCGTTCTACAAGGCGCTCATCGACACGATGCCGCCGCGTGCCCTGTTCGACGAGGCCGTCAACAAGGAGCAGTTGCGCGTCCCCCCGCGTGGCGCGGGGCTCACGACGTTCCGCATCTGGCGGTTCCTCGTGGCCGAGATCCTCGAGAGCCAGCTGCAGGACGCCCTGCTCGCCCGCTTCCGCGAGCCGCTCACCGAGTACGCGCGCCGCTTCTGGCCCTCGGCGAACCTGGACGACCTGCGCCTGGGCGGGTCGGATGGCCGCATCATCCTGCGCCAGCGGGGCTACGTGATCCCGCCGCATCGGGACCCGAAGTGGGCCTGGCTGACCTTCATCCTCTATCTCGCGAAGCCGGGCGACCCGGACACGTGGGGCACGCAGTTGTATCGGGTCAACGACGACGTCGAGGCCCCGGGGGCCCAGCCCTTCTGGATGGGATCGCACGACCACGTGCTGGCGAAAGACGTCCGCTTCCTCCCCAACCGCGCGCTGGTCTTCCTGAATGCCGACGGGTCGCACGGCGCGTCGATTCCGGAGGACGCTCCGGCGGACTTCGAGCGCTACATCTACCAGTTCCGCATCGGTCCGGATCGGAAGGCCGTCGAGCGCCTGAAGGCGGAGCTCCCGCCAGAGGCGCGGGCGAAGTGGGAGGGGAAGCAGGGCTACTGACGCCCCGGCGACCGGCGCGGTAGCGGGTCCTGTCGCCGAACAGCCCACTCGTGCTCGACGCGATACGCGTCTGCGCGCGTGTGGGCACCCAGTTCGACGCCACCCGCGAGGCGCGCCGCTAGCCCAGTGGATCAGCAGCCAGTCGGGCGGCGAGGAGGACGGCGGCGACCATGCTGCCGGCGTCGGCGCGCCCCTGACCGGCGATGTCGAAGGCGGTGCCGTGGTCGACCGACGTGCGGATGATCGGCAGGCCGAGCGTCACGTTGACCGACTGGCCGAACGCGAGCAGCTTGACCGGGATCAGCCCCTGGTCGTGATAGCAGGCGATCACGGCGTCGAACTCCCCCTGCGACGCGCGGAGGAACACCGTGTCGCCGGGAAACGGACCGCGGATGTCGATGCCGCGCGCGCGGGCCGCCTCGAGCGCGGGCTCGATCGTCGCGGCTTCTTCCCCGCCGAGCACGCCGGCTTCACCCGCGTGCGGGTTCAGGCCCGCCATCGCGAGCCGCGGCGACGCGCCGCCGCCGAAGCGCGGGAGCTCGCGGGCCGTCAGCGCGATGATGGCGTCCAGCCGCTCGCGCGTCAGCGCGGCGGGCACGTCCGCGAGCGGGATGTGCACCGTGGCCAGCACGACCTTGAGCGGCTCCGACCAGAACATCATGGCCACCTGCGCGGCACCCGTCAGGTGTCCGAGCAGGTCCGTGTGGCCCTTCCACGGCAGACCCGCGAGCGAGAACGCCAGCTTGCTGACCGGCGCCGTGGCGATCGCATCCACGCGGCCGGCCTCCGCGTCCCGGACGGCCCGCACGAGCGTGTCGTACGCGGCGCGTCCCGACTCCGCAGACGGCTGCCCGGGCGGACCGGCGAACGCCTCGCCGCCGTAGATCACGGGCTCGCAGGCCGCGCGCACGCGCGCGTCGGCTGCCGCGGCGGCCACGATCTCCGGGCCGATGCCGGCCGGGTCGCCGGCCGTCAGCGCGATGCGGGGCTTAGCAGCCCGTGGTGGAAGTCTCGGCGGCATTCGGCTGGCGTTGCATCCCCGTGGACTGCGTTGCTCCTTCCTCGAATATGGCCCGATCTTCTCGGTCGTCACGCCTTGCCCACGGGGCGCCTCGCCACCCTCGGTGCTCGCCGGGACTTCCACCACGGGCTGCTGGACAACGCGAGCTCAGATCTGCAGGACGAGCCAGTCCGCGACGATCTTCGGATTGGCGTTGCGGTCGAGCGCGAGGAGCGCGCGGTCGACGGCCGCGTACGCGCGGCTCGACCGGTCGGCGTCCCACGCACCGGACAACCGATCGAGGTCGGCCTCGAGATCCGCGTTGGCGAGCAGGCGCGCGTCGGCGCGCGACGCGAGGAGGCCGAGGTCCCGGAGCAGCGACGACAGGACGCGCAGGCACGCCGCCAGTTGATCGCGCTCGCTGGCCGGCGACCCCTTCGCGGCGCCGAGGAGCTTCGCGGCATCGAGGCGCCGCTGCGGGTCCGCGCGGCGGGCCGTCTCGCCGAGCAGCGCCTGCGCGACCTCGCGGGCGGCGGTCACGTCGGCCGTCTGCGCCGAGAGCGCGCGGCCCACGCTGCCGCCGGCATCGGCCGCCGCGGCCACGGCGTCGGTCTGCGTGTAGCCATGGTCGCGCACCAGCACGGCGGCCACGTCCGCCGGGAGGAGCGGCGCAAACCGCAGGCGCGGGCAGCGTGACCGGACCGTTTCGAGCAGGCTGTCCGGCACCGACGAGACGAGGACGAACACGGAGGCCGACGGCGGCTCCTCGAGCGTCTTGAGCAACGCGTTCTGCGCCTGCGCCACCATCGCGTCGGCCTCGTCGACGATCACCACGCGCCGGCGTCCTTCGAACGGCCGGTACTGCGCGCGGTCGATCACGTCGCGGACCTGCTCGATCTTGATCGCGCCCGTCTCGCCCGGCTCGATGATGATGACGTCCGGATGCATGCCGCGCGCGATCTTCCGGCACGCGCCGCAGACGCCGCACGCATCGCGGCCGGCGCCATCAGCGGTCGCCACCGGATCGAGGCAGTTCAGCGCTTCGGCCAGTGCCTGCGCGACGCGCCGCTTGCCGACGCCCCGGGGGCCGGCCAGCAGCAGCGCCGGCGGCACGCGATCCTGCGCCACGGCGCGGGCGAGCAGCGAGACGAGCCGGCGGTGGCCGGTGACGGCCTCAAACGACATCAGGGCTCGATCTTAGTGCCCGGACCGTCGCGTGACGATCCCACTCGGTGGGGCTGCCGTCTGGCGCGGCGGCGGGTCCGGTTCCGCATGCCGGACAAACGCACCTCCGGCGGACCTGTCGCATCCGGGCGGGAGCCCTGTCGACGCCCGTCGCTTGATCGCCCGACGGGTCCCACCGTCGACATCCCACCCGGCGCCTGCGGTGCGTTTGTCGTGCATCCATGACGGCATGCTCCACAGGCCCCGCCGCCGCGCCAGACGGCAGCCCCACCGAGCGGATCGGTGTGCCGGGGGTCGCTGCCCGGTCACAGGCAGGTGCGGACGCGGGGGGCTTGCAAGCCGACCGGCGCGGGAATATAGTTCACGTATCAACCATGCCGGACTCGTTCAGCACCGCGTTCTCGACGCTGCTCCACGCCTCCGGCGCGGCCCAGGCGCACCTCGAGTCCAGGCTGGCGGCCTGCGGGCTGTCCGGCGCGAAGATGCTCGCGCTTCAGCGGCTGGTCGAGGCCGGCGATTCGCTGCCGCTCGGACAGCTCGCGGAGCGGCTGTCCTGCGTGAAGTCGAACGTGACGCAGCTCGTGGACCGGCTGGAGGCCGACGGGTACGTCAGCCGGGAGGCCGACCCGAACGACCGGCGGTCCAAGCTCGCGGTCATCACGCCCGAGGGCCGGAAGGTCTACGCGGAAGGCGCGAAGATCCAGGAGAGCGTCGAACGGGATCTCTTCGCGAAGTTTTCGAAGGAGGAAGCGTTGCAGCTGGCGTCGTTCATGGCGAGGCTGGAAGCCTCGGCGCGGTAGGAACTTTTTTTCGGCTGATTCGTTCATGTATGTGCCATGCAGGCATGCGTCATTAACGTGGTGAACCAATGGAGAAGCGGGTCATGAACAGGGTGGGGTGGGTGTTGCAGGTCGCGGCGGCGGGCATGTTCGTGTTGGCCGGTGCGCCCAAGATCATCGGGAACGCGCAGTCCGCGCAGATGTTCGAGTCCATCGGCGCGCCGTGGTGGTTCGTCTACATGACCGGCGCGATCGAAGTCGTCAGTGCCATCGGGCTGCTGATTCCGGCGACGGCACGCTTCGCGGCGCTCGCGCTGGCCGCCACGATGATCGGCGCGACGTATACGCACGTGGCCCTGCTGCACAACAGCCCGGCGATCCCGCTGGTGCTGCTGGTCGTGCTCAGTGCAATCATCTGGATTCGGAGGAACGGCTGATGGCGCTCCCGCAGGACAGTCTGGATGTGCTCTTCTTCAACGCGCGCACGCACAACGCGTGGCGCGACGAACCGGTCGACGACGCGCTGCTGCAGCGGCTGTACGAGGCGGCACGCTGGCCGCCGACGATGGCCAACATCCAGCCGATGCGGCTCGTGTTCGTCCGGTCGGCCGAGGCGAAGGCGCGCCTGAAGCCGCTGCTCGCGCAGGGCAACGTCGACAAGACGATGGCCGCGCCCGCGACGGCGATCGTCGCGTACGACGTGAACTTCCACGAGCAGATGCTGACGCTGGCGCCGCACAAGCCCGGCATGAAGGACTACTTCGGCGGCCTGCCCGAGGACGCCCGCGCCACGGTCGCGTCGCAGGCGGCGTGGATGCAGGGCGCGTATCTGATCCTCGCCGCGCGGGCGCTCGGACTGGACTGCGGCCCGATGGGCGGGTTCGACAAGGCCGGCGTCGACGCCGAGTTCCTGACGGGGACCGCGTGGAAGTCCAACTTCCTGCTCAACCTCGGGCACGGGGACCCAGCCGGGCTCTACCCGCGCGCGGGACGGCTGGACTTCACGTTCGCGGCCCGTATTCTCTGATTCAGACAGGAGGCTCCCATGTCGCTCAGACCCGTCACGCGCGTTGTGGAATCCGTTCCGACGATGGAAGGCGCCGGCGTGCGCCTCCGCCGCGGGTTCGGCTTCGGGCAGACGCGTGACTTCGACCCGTTCCTGCTGTTCGACGACTTCCGCGGCGACCAGCCGGACGACTACCTCGCCGGCTTTCCGTGGCACCCGCACCGCGGGATCGAGACGATCACGTACGTGCTGGCAGGCAGCGTGGACCACGGCGACAGCCTCGGCAACCGCGGCTCGCTGGGCGCCGGCGACGTGCAGTGGATGACGGCGGGCAGCGGCATCATGCATCAGGAGATGCCGAAGGGCGACGCGGCCGGGCGCATGCACGGCTTCCAGCTCTGGGCGAACCTGCCGCGATCGCTGAAGATGACGCGGCCGCGCTACCAGGACGTGAAGGCGGCGGACATCCCCACCGTCACCGATGACGACGGCACGACCGCGCGCGTGGTCGTCGGCGAGTTCTGGGGGAAGACGGGACCCGTCGAGGGCGTGGCCGCCGACCCGCGCTACCTGGACATCTCCGTGCCGCCCGGCCAGACGAAGCGGCTGAAGGTCGAGGTGACACGGCATGCGTTCGCGTATGTGTTCGCCGGCTCCGGCGTGTTCCGGGGCGCCTCGAAGCCGCAGGGCGTGCTGACCGAGGCGACGGACGGGTCGGATACCGTGCTTCGGGACACGGACGTCAGCAACCACTCCCTGGTGCTGTTCGACCGGGGCGACGAGGTGCTCGTGCAGGCGGGGGATCAGGGGATCCGGTTCCTGCTCGTCTCGGGACAGCCGCTCGAAGAGCCGGTCGCGTGGCGGGGTCCGATCGTCATGAACACGGCCGAAGAGCTGCGGCAGGCGTTCGCCGAGCTCGGCGCGGGCACGTTCATCCGCTGACGTCCACGCCGGGCCGGCTGCGGCGCGGCATGGTGCGGGTCAGGGCGTGCGCTCTGTGCGCCCTCCCGCATCGCGCTCCGGCTACCGGCGCGTATCCGCGCTCGAGGCGCCGGCCTCCCGGGCGGCGAGCACCTTGTCCGCGGCGATGTAGCCCGCCGTGATCGACAGGATCAGCAGCACGCCGACGATCGTCGGCGGACTCGGCACCGGGATGTCGAACCACCGGCACCCGGCGCCAATCGCCAGCCCAATCAGCAGACTGATCGCAATCTTCATCGTGGCCTCCACCGGACCGCATCACGGCGGCCCGGTGCGCCAAGCATACGTCCGGGTTAGTCTTCCCGGATGCGACGGGGCGGGTCAGGCGGGTGGCGGGCGGCCGTGCTGGGCGAGATTGCGCTGCTCGCGCTGCTGGGGCTGGCGGCCGAGGCACGCGCGCAGCAGGGCACGACACGTGGCGAGTGGCGGCACTTCGGCGGGGACGCCGGCGGGACGAAGTACGCGCCGCTCGACGAGATCACGGCGGAGAACTTCTCGTCGCTGAAGGTCGCGTGGCGCTTCCGGACCGAGAACTTCGGTGCGAAGCCGGAGTACAACCTCGAAGCCACGCCGCTGATGGTGGGCGGCGTGCTCTACACGACCGTCGGGCTCAGCCGCCAGGTCGCGGCCTTCGACGCCATCACCGGCGAAACCCGCTGGACGTTCCGATTCGACGAGGATGCGCGCGGCCGGCGCGCGCCGCGGCTCAACCACCGGGGCCTCGCGTACTGGACCGACCGGCGTGGTGACGACCGTGTGATCTACATTACGCCCGGCTACCAGCTCATCGCGCTTGACGCGAAGACCGGCCGGATCATCCCGTCGTTCGGCACGAAGGGCGTCGTGGATCTGCTCGACGGCCTGGACCAGCCCCGCCCGAAGGACGGCCTGATGGGCTCCACCTCCCCGCCGATGATCGTCGGCAACATCGCCGTGGTCGGCACGGCGATGCCGTCGGCCGCGCCGACACGGGAGAACCCGGCCGCGCATGTCCGCGGCTACGACGTCCGAACCGGCAGGCGCGTGTGGATCTTCCACACGATTCCGCAGCCCGGCGAGTTCGGCTACGAGACGTGGCTGAAGGACTCGGCCGCCTACACCGGCAACGCCGGCGTGTGGACGCCGATGAGCGCCGACGAGGATCTCGGCTACGTGTATCTCCCCGTCGAGACGGCGACCAACGACACCTACGGCGGGCATCGCCCCGGCGACAACCTGTTTGCCACGAGCCTCGTCTGCCTCGACGCGCGGACCGGCAGGCGCGTCTGGCACTTCCAGCTCGTGCATCACGACATCTGGGACTTCGACACGGTGGCGCCGCCCGTCCTGCTCGACGTGACGGTGAACGGCCGGCCCATCAAGGCCGTCGCGCAGGTCACGAAGCAGGCCTTCACGTACGTGTTCGACCGCGTCACGGGCGCGCCCGTCTGGCCGATCGAGGAGCGCCCGGTGCCGCAGTCCACGGTGCCCGGCGAGCAGAGCGCGAAGACGCAGCCGTTCCCCACGAAGCCGGCGGCGTTCGACCGGCAGGGCGTCGGGCCGGACGACGTGATCGACTTCACGCCGGCGCTGAAGGCCGAAGCGCTGAAGATGCTCGGCGACTACACCGTCGGGCCGCTCTACACCCCGCCGAGCCTCGCCGGCGCGAACGGCAAGAAGGGCACGCTCCACCTGCCGAACTCCACGGGCGGCGCGAACTGGCAGGGCGGCGTGGCCGACCCGGAGACCGGCCTGCTCTACGTCTCGTCACACACGCTCGCGCGCGTCTACGCCGTGACGAAGGAGACGGCGACCGCCGGGCAGGTGCCCACGCAGACGCCGTCGACGCCCGCACAGGCCACCGCGCCGCCGTCGGCCTCCCCCGCACCGGCCCCGGCCCCGAGACGGATGGCGCAAGCCAGGCTGACCGTGCGGTCGCCGGATGGCGACGGTGTCAGCAACCAGCCGCTGACGCTGCCCGTGCTCGGGCCGCAGGGGCTGCCGCTCATCAAGCCGCCCTACGGACGCATCACGGCGATCGACCTGAACACCGGCGAGCATGTCTGGATGACGCCGCTCGGCACGACGCCGGAGTGGATCGCAAAGCACCCGGCGCTCACCGGCGTCACGCTGCCGAACACGGGACGCTGGGATCACGCCGGCATGCTGGTCACGAAGACGCTGCTCATGGCCGGCGAGGGGTCCGGCCTCTACGCCGTGCCGCCGGGCTCCGGCGGGCCGATGTTCCGCGCGTACGACAAGCGCACGGGGCGGATCGTCGGCGAGGTGAAGCTGCCGGCGAACCAGAGCGGCATGCCGATGACCTACATGGCCGGCGGCAGGCAGTACGTCGTCGTCCCGGTCGGCGCGCCCGGCGTCCCCGGCGAGTTCGTCGCGCTCACGCTGCCGTAGCCGGCCGCCGGACACTCCGCATGAGCGGGTCCTGTCGCCGAACAGCCCCATGTCATGCTCGCCCTCATCGGGCTGCGCGTGACATGGGGCACCCCGTTCGGCGCCACCCGCACGTGGCTCCGCACCGGCTGGGCAGCGGTCCGTTCAGAGCACGCCGCGGAACGTCTACGTGCGAGGGGGCGCGAAGGTCAGGGGCTGGAGGTCGGCCCCGTCCTGCTCAGCGAGCGGGGGCGGCGAGGCGACGCGCTGCTCGAACCAGCAGACCAGCACCATCAGGCCCCAGATCTCCGGCCCGATCGTGCGCCGGCCCGACGCGTGATCCTCGACCGCGCGCTGCACCGCGGCGTCATCCAGCACGCCGAGCGCGCGGACGCGGTCGCGGTCGAGCACGCGGCGCATCACGTCCCGGCCTGACGTGCGCAGCCAGTGATGCAGCGGCACGCTGAAGCCCCGCTTCGGCGCGCGCGCGTGGTCCTCGCCGAAATGCCGCGCCACCAGCCGGCGCAGCAGCACCTTCGTGTTCGAGCGACCGGTCGTCTTCCACCGGTCCGGCAGCCCGAGCGCGAACGCCGCGAGCTGCCGGTCGAGGAACGGCGCGCGGCTCTCGAGGCCGTGCGCCATCGTGGCGCGGTCGACCTTCGCGAGGATGTCGTTCGGCAGGTACTCCGCGATGTCGGCGTGCTGCAGGTCGCGCAGCGAGGGTGACGGAGGCACGCCCGCGGCGACCGTCGCGATGGCGGCCAGCGCCGCCCGCTTCGCGTCCGCGCCGGTCACGAGACCCGCGGCATCGCGCGGCACCCAGCCCCCGCCCCAGGTGAAGTGGGCTTCCGGCGTCGGGAGCGCGACGGCGCGCAGGAACCGGCGCAGCTTGTCGTCGGCACCGGCCGAGACGGACGGACGCACGGGCACCGCGTCCGCCATCCGGCCCGCGAGGGCCCGCAGCGGCCCCGGCAGCAGCGCGGTGATCTGACGGTGCAGCGCGGTCGTGCCGTACGAGAGATACCCCCCGAACAGCTCGTCGCCGCCGTCGCCGCTGAGCACGACCTTGACGCGTCGCGCCGCCGCCTCCGCGACGCTCCACACCGCGGCCGCGGACGCGTCCGCCAGCGGGTCGTCGAGATGCGCCGCCAGCGCCTCCACGCGCAGCAACGCGCCGGCATCGAGCGGCACCCGCACCAGCTCCACGCCGACGGCATCCGCGACGTGCTGGGCGCGGGTCCCTTCCGAGAAGGCGGCTTCCTCGTAGTCCACGCAGAAGGCCGCCGCCAGGTGTCCCTGCCGCGCCGCGCTCTCGGCCACGAGCGCCGAGTCGACGCCGCCTGAGAGGAACAGCCCGACCGGCACGTCACTGCGGAGCGTCAGCGCCACGCCGTGGTCGAGCCGCGCCTGCAGCGCGTCGAGGGCGTCGCCGTCCGCGGCCGGCGGTCGGCCCGCGGGCACATCCGCGGCGCGCCAGTACGTCTGCTGCTCCACCGTGCCGTCGGCCCGATACCGCCGCCACGTCGCCGGTGGCAGCCGCTCGACGCCCCGCAGCATCGTGTGCGTGCCCGGCACGTAGTTGAGGCACAGGAAGCCGCCGAGCGCGTCGAGGTCGAGCGCGGCCCCGGCCGACCCGAGCGCGCTGAGCGGCGCCATCTCGGACGCGAACGCCACGCGGCCCGGCGTGGCGGCCACGAGCAGCGGCTTCTCGCCGAACCGATCGCGCGCCAGATACAGCTCGCGCGTCACCCGGTCCCAGGCCGCGATGGCAAACATGCCGTCGAGGTGGCTGACGACGTCCGCCCCCCAGACGCGGTAGCCCTCGACGAGCGCTTCGGTGTCGGACGACGTGCGGAAGCGGACGCCTTCGGCGGCGAGCTCGTCGCGCAGTTCCCGGTAGTTGTAGATCTCGCCGTTCAGGAGCAGCACGACGCGGCCGTCGCCGCTCGCCATCGGCTGGAGCCCGCCCGCGATGTCGATGATGGCCAGCCGCCGGTGGCCGAAGAACACGCCGGACTCGGCCCAGTACGCGCCCCCGTCGGGTCCGCGGTGCCGGAGCAGGTTGGTGGCGGCGGCGAGCCGCGCCGTGTCGAGCGACCCGCCGCGCCAGTCAGCGGCGCCGAGAATCCCGCACACCGCTAAGCGACTCCGGCGGAGAAATCACGCATCCGCCCCAACGATATCCCGGGACGGCGAAGCGAGGCGACATTCCCCCGCGGGAGCGCTTCAGACGATCAGAACTGCACGCTGTAGAGCAGCTTGAAGTTCCGGCCCATCTCCGGCACCAACTGCTTGATCAGCGAGAGGTGATTCCGGTAGAGCCGGTTGGTCGCGTTGTCGAAACGGGCCGTGATGGTATTCACCGTTACGCCCGCCTTGAACGAATAGGACGAGGACAGCTTCAGCAGCGCATATCCATCCGTCGGCCCTTCGAGGCCGGAGATGCGCTCCTGCTTCGCGGCGCCAATGACCTCGCCGCCGATCTGGAACCCGCTGTTCTGATACCGAAGGCCGCCGCGCACCCGCAACGGCGGCATCCGCGGCAGCGCCTCGTCGCTGTTCTTCAATCCCCCTCGCACGTAGTCGCCGCCAACCTCGACAAACACGTGGGACGTCACGGCGAAATCGGCGTGCGCTTCGACACCCTGTAGCACGGCGTTTCTCCCGAGGAATTCGACGATGGCGATCTCCTCTTCCTCGTGCTCTTCGCCTTCCGCGCCTTCCTCACCGTGCTCGTGGCCGGCAGGCTCGCGCCCGCCGTGCAGGGCCACGAACTCCTCTTCGCGCGCCTCGAACTCCTCGTGGTCGAGCAGATTGCGGTAAATGAAGTTGCGGATGTCGTTGCGGAAGAACGTGATCTCGCCGGACGCCCGGCCACCGCGCCAGCGCGCGGACAGATCGAAGCCCAGCGCCTTCTCGGACTGCAGATTCGGATTGCCGATCTCGAGCGCGAAGTTGCCGTGGTGCATCCCGAAGAAGTAGAGCTCCTCCAGCGCCGGCGGGCGCGCGGTGTAGGCCAGGCTGGCGGCCAGGACGAAGCGGTCGTCCGCCGCCGCGGGGCGCAGCAGCAGCCCGAGCGAACCGGATCCGTTCGTGAAGCTGCGCTTCTCGAAATCGGTCGGCGTATACGCGGTGCGGTCGACCCGGCCCGCGAACTGGAACGTGGCGTGCGGCCACGTCACCTCTTCGAACAGGAACGCCGCGTATCCGTTCTGGTCGATCGGCGGCGAGAGTGCTTCCGCCCCCTCGGCGGAGAACGCACGGTTCAGCGTCCAGGCGCCCACGCTGCCCTTCATGCGTCCGATCGCCCGGTGCGCGCCCATCACCTCGATCTCGGTCGTGTCGTTCCTGAACGCCGTTCCCAACTCCTCGCCCTCAAGCTCGTCGTGCTTGTAGCGGCGGACGTTGAGCGTCGCCCGGAAGGAGTCGAAGGCGCCGTTCAACCCCTGGCCTCCGCCACGGACCGCGAACGAATGCCGCCGCGGCGTCAGTTGCAGGATGCCGCCCTCCACGACCGGGATGCCGTACTTCGTGTCGTCGTAGCCGTAGCTGGTGCCCAGATAGCCGTGCTCGCCCGTCCACGACAGGCCCACGTTGCCGAAGCCGCTGCGCGACTGCGAGTTGTCGACGGTGCCTTCGGGCGTCTTGACGTCGCCGGAACGCCTGCCACCCCCGCCGGCACGCAACGCGAAGCGGCCGTTGCCGACACGCACGTCGGCGCCGCTCCCGGCCTCACTCGCCGCCGAACCGAGGTCGAACGTCATGCTGCCCGTGGCGCCGTTGATCGGCTTGGTGGGGATGTTGTCCGAAATGACGTTCACGAGACCGCCGATCGCGTTCGCGCCGTAGAGGAGCGTGGCAGGACCGCGCACGACCTCGATGCGCTGAGCCGCCGCCGGATTCACGGTCACGCCGTGGTCGCCGGACTGGCTCGACACGTCGCCCATCCGCAGGCCGTCCTGCAGGATCAGCACGCGGTCGCCGTCGAGGCCGCGGATCACCGGCCGGGCGGGCGCCGGGCCGAAGCTTCGCGACGCCACGCCCGGCTGATTCTGGAGCGTCGCGCCGAGTGACATCTCGAGCTGTTTCGCCAGCTCCTGGCCCGCGAGGACGGACGTGGGCTGGAACGATTCGAACTGGCTCTTCGGTCCGTCGGCGCTGACGGACACGACCTCGTCAAAGTGCAGCTCGGGATCGACGGGGATGTCACCAACGGCGACCGGTGCGCTTTCGACCAGGATCTCGGTTCGCCGTGACGAATATCCCGAGGATCGCACCGACAGGTGGTAGGCGCCCGGCACGACGGCGTCGAACGTGAACGTCCCATCAGCCGCGGAGGCCGTCTGACGCCTCAACTCGTCGATCTGCACCGTGGCGTCGGGGATGGGATCGCCCGACAACGCGTTGACCAGGCGTCCGGTAACGGCGACCCCGCCCTGGGCGAAGGCCAGCGTCGGAAGCCCGACGAGAAGAACGGCACACACCCACCCCATCACCCGCGCGCGACGTCTACGGTCCATAGGCATCAACGTTACCCTCGGCCTGGCAATCAGCGGGCAAAGAGCCCAATGGATGGTTCGATTGACGTGTTCAGTGGACGTGATTGCCATCCGAATGGTCTGGTCTGGTGTTCGCCAGGCCGGCTGAACGAAGACAGGTCCGCGTACGGCTCGACCGTTGCGCTGATGCTGGACTCGGGAAGGGACCACTCTCGAGGGTGAGAGTGGCGGGGTCGACGGGACTCGAACCCGCGGCCTCCGCCGTGACAGGGCGGCGTTCTAACCAACTGAACTACGACCCCGAGTCTGGATTGTGGTG
>JBFXBH010000002.1:0-94650 GCA_050183355.1 Vicinamibacterales bacterium
TGGTCGCCGACGGTGAACTGCGGCATGCCGTCCACTTCCATCGCCACGCTGCCGATCTGTCCGCCAAGGAACTCGATGTCGAACTGCTGCGCGAGCTGGCCCTTCAGGCCACGTTCCAGTCTGAACGTGACAACCGTCACGATGTGCTTGCCCTGCGGATGGGTCCGCCAGTCCGAACGCACCTGGGCCGTCTCCACGAGCGCGATGGCGCTGGCGCGCCCGGTGATCTCGTCAAAGGTGAGCGGCAGCACGCCCTGCGCGGTGAGCGGCGTCGCGGAGAGCGCAGCGACCGCCCAGAGCCGGGCGACGAGGTGGCGGGCGACCATGTGCATTCCTGACTCTGGGCCGAGGGAGACGCCGATCCTATCGGATTACCCTGTCCCGACGGGAGGGACCCGTTGAACCCTCACGTTCTATCGGCCGACAGGGCCCCGGCCATCAGATGGCGCGCGTCTTCTGTCGCCAACAGTCCCTTGGAGGTCACTCAGGGCGGCATGCATATAATCGAACGGAGCGTCGCCGGATACTCGTGTCCTCCCCGGGCTGACCGCGTCGCGCGCATCGGAGCGTCAAGGAGACGAGCATGGATTGGAAGGGAACGCGGACGCTGGTCACGGGGGGAGCCTCGTTCATCGGCTCCCATCTGACGGACGCACTTGTCGCGCGCGGCGCCCGCGTGCGCGTCGTGGACAACCTCAGCAGCGGTCGTCTCGACAACATCCGCCCGCACCTGGACGCCGGGCGCGTGGAGTTCATCGAGGGCAACCTGAACGATCCCGCCGTCGCGGAAGAGGCCGTCCGCGGCATGCAGCTCGTCTTCCACCTCGCGGCCGACCACGGCGGACGTGGCTACGTGGACCTGCATCAGGTCGCGTGTGCGACGAACCTCGGCCTCGACGCCATCGTCTTCGCCGCCGCGCACAAGGCCGGCGTGGAGAAGGTGGTCTACGCGTCGTCCGGCTGCGTCTACCCGAACCACCTGCAGACCGACCCGGGCCAGATCCTGTACCTGACCGAGGACATGGTCGGGCCGCCGTACGACGCCGACAACATGTACGGCTGGGCGAAGCTGATGGCCGAGATGACGCTGCGCGCCTACGCGGCCGAGACGCGGATGAAGTCTGCCAACTGCCGCTACTTCACCGTGTACGGCGATCGCGGCCACGAGAACCACGCCGTGATCGCGATGATCGCGCGCGCGTTCGTGAAGCAGGATCCCTACGTGGTCTGGGGCAACGGCGAGCAGATCCGCAACTGGACGCACGTCAGCGACATCGTGGCGGGCACGATTCTCGCGGCCGAGCACATTGACGACGGCTCCGCGGTGAACCTCGGCACGATGGAGCGCACGCGTGTGATCGACGCGGCAAGGGAAGTGCTCCGGTACACCGGTCACAGCGCCACGATCGAGCTGCACCCGGAGATGCCGACCGGCCCGCTGAACCGCGTGGCCGACAACGCACTGGCGAAGCGGCTCCTCGGCGGCTGGGAGCCGCAGGTGAAGTTCATGGATGGTCTTCGCCAGACGATCGACTGGTACTTCGCGACGAAGAACCGCGAGGCCGTGGCGTCCGAGCTGGCGGTCAAGCTCACCGAGCGGTAGGCCGTCTGCACGTCGCCTTCTTCAACCGGTCGTTCTACCCGGACGCCACCGCGACGGGGCAGTTCCTCACCGAGCTGAGCGCGGACCTGGTCCGGGAGCACGGGTGCCGCGTCACGGTCGTCGTCGGCCCGCCGCTGCTGCCGACCACCACCGTGCGCACGCACGGCTGGGGGCTCTTCACGCGCGATGAGCATCAGGGCGTGACCGTCTTCCGGACGCGGGGCACCACGTTCTCGAAGGACCGCTTCGCCGGTCGCGCCGCCAACTACATGACCTACTTTCTGACCGCCTGCTACGCCGGGCTGCGGCTCGACCGGCCTGACGTGCTCGTGGGGCAGACCGATCCGCCGATCATCGGCCTCGCCGCCTGGCTGGCGGGCAAGCGCTTCGGCGTGCCGTTCGTCATGGCGTTCAAGGACCTGTTTCCGGAAGTGACCGTGCTCGTGAAGGACTTCCAGAGCGACGCGGTCAACCGCGTGCTGCAGGCCGCCAACCGCTTCCTGACGAAGCGCGCCGCACGCGTGCTGGCCCTCGGCGAGATGATGCGGCGGCGCCTCATCGAGGACAAGGGCGCGCCCGCCGGGCGCACCGAGATCATTCCCGACTGGGTCGACACCGGCGCGATTGTCCCGGGGCCGAAGCGCAACCCGTTTTCCGAGGCGCACGGCCTCGCGGAGGCGTTCGTCGTCATGTACTCCGGGAACATCGGGTTGTCGCAGGGGCTCGAGTCCGTCATCGAGGCCGCGCGGCTGCTGAGTGGCGTGCCGGACATCCGGTTCGTGCTGGTCGGCGAGGGCGCCAACAAGGCGGCGCTGCAGGCGCGGGTGGCGGCGCTGACGCTCGCGAACGTCACGTTCCTGCCGTTCGTGCCGGTGGAGGGCCTGCGCGATGCGTTCGCGTCGGCCGACGTGTTTCTCGTGCCGCTCCAGCGCGGCATGGCGGGGTACATCGTGCCGAGCAAGCTGTACGGCATCCTCGCCGCGGGCCGGCCGTACGTCGCCGCCGTCGAGGACGACTGCGAGGTGGCCGCGATCACGCGGACGCACGCGTGCGGTCTCGTGGCGGAGCCCGGCAACGCGGAGGACCTGGCGGCGCAGGTCCGCGTGCTGCACGGCGACCGCGCGATGGCCGCGCGGTATGGTGAGAACGCGCGGGCGGCCGCGCTGGCGTTCGACCGCCGCATCGCGGTCGGCAAGTACATGGCCGTGTTCACGGCCGTGCACCAGGAGCGGCGGGCGTCGTGACACCCGAGCAGATCTGGCGCGGCAAACGGGACGGCGAACTCGTCGACGCGGCGGGCCGGCTCCACGACTACTTCGAGGAAGGGCAGTGGGCCATCCTCTCGGAGATGGCGCGGCGGGGCCTGCGGATGCCCGACGGGGAGCTGCCACGCGTGCCCGAGCGTCCCGTGGCGGCGGCGCCCGCTGCGGCCGAGCCGTCCGGCGAAGGACCGCAGGCGCCGGCGGCCGCCCGGCCCGTCGCGCCACGACCGCCGTTCTGGCCGCCCGGCGTGGTCATTCCGGCGTTGTGGCGGGGCGAGTTCTCGCTGCCGATCACCTACTGGGGTTTCGCGCAGCTCGGCGGGCTCGTGCTCGCGGTGCCGCAGCTCGGGTTGCGGGTGCTGAAGCTGAACGCGGTCGCGGATGTGCTCGACGGCGTCGCGCTGGCGTACTCCGTCGTCGTCATCGTCGGCATCTGGCGCAGCGCCGCGCGCTACGGCGGCCATCCGTTCTGGGCCCACCTGGCGCGGGCGGCCACCGTGCTGCCACCGATCATCGCGCTCATCACGCTCGCCGCCCAGCGCTGAGTCGGGCCTTCGGGACCTGGCGGCGCGCTATGCCGGGAGGCTGACGACGAACCGCGCGCCGCCCTCCGGGCGGTTCTCAGCGCGGACCGTTCCCCCGTGCAGCTCGACCAGATGGCGGACGATGGCGAGGCCGAGGCCCGTGCCGCCCGGGCGTGAGCGGGACTTGTCCACGCGGTAGAAGCGTTCGAAGACGCGCGACAGATCCTCGGCCGGAATGCCGGGACCGGAGTCGCTGACGTCGATGTGGATATGGCCATCCACGGCTGCCGTGCTGATGCGGATGCCCGCGCCCTCCGGTGTGTAGTTCGTGGCGTTCTCCACGAGATTGCGCAGCACGTCGTGCAGCTTGGCCTGGTCGGCCCGGACGGTCGACGCGTCGGGGGCGATGGCGATCGTGACGTGCTGCCGCTTGGCCTCGAACGCCAGCTCGAGGTCCGCGGTGACGGCCTCACAGAGCGCGCGCAGGTCGCACGGGCTCAGCTCCAGCGGCTCCTGGTGCGCGTCCAGCCGGGCGAGGCGCAGCAGGTCCGTGACCAGACGCTCCATCCGGATGCTCTGCCGCGCGATGGTGTCGAGAAACTGCGGCGTCGATCCGCCGCCCGGGTCGTCCTGCAGCGCCTCCACGTAGCCGCGGATGACCGTCAGCGGCGTGCGCAGCTCGTGGGACACGTTGGCCACGAAGTCCCGGCGCACCTGATCGGCGCGCTTCAGGTCGCTGACGTCGTGCAGCACGAGGACGGCGCCCGCGCCGCCGGCCGTGGCGACCGGCGTGGCCCGGGCGACGAACGTGCGCCCGGGGTCGCGGATCAGCGAAAGCTCGCGGCTCTCCGGCGTGCGGCCGCCGAGCGCCCCGCTGATCTGCGCCGCGACGTCCGGGTCGCGGACGACTTCGAGATACGGACGGCCGATCGCCGACGCGTCCACGGCGAGCATCGCGCGGGCCGCGCCGTTGACGAGCTGCAGCCGGCCCTGGCGGTCCACGACGAGCACGCCCTCGACCATGCCCGCCAGCACGGCTTCGGTGCGCGCACGGTCGCGCGTCAGTTCCTCGATGCGGGAACCGAGCTGCTGGACGGAGGCGTCCAGCACGCGGGCGACCGTGCCGAGCTCGTCCTCGCCGTAGTCGTACGTGGGCTTGCTGATGTCGCCGGCGGCATAGCGCTCCGCGATGCCGGCGATCCGCTCCACGCGCCGGGCGAGTGGTGCCGAGAGCAGCCACGCGACGATCAACGCCACGGGCACCGCGGCGATGAGCGCCGCGAGCGGGGCCGTGCTGACGACGGCGAGTTGCCCCGCGACGCTGGAGAGCGGCAGCGCCAGCCGGACGAACGCGACGGACGGATGGGCGGCCCGGACCGCCACGTAGACCATGTCCGTGTCGACCGTCGTGCTGAACCGCTGGCTGACGCCGGTGCCGGTCGCGCGGGCGGCGACCACCTCCGGGCGGCTGCCGTGGTTGTCGAGCTGCCGGAGTTCGGCCACCGTCTGCTCGGAGTCGCCGACCACGCGGCCGTCCGTGGCGATGAGGGTCACGCGGCCGTCGACGGTCCTGGCCAGACGGTCGGCTTCGGCGTCGAGCTGTTCCGGCGTGTGCAGATGATCGGCCTGCGCGAGCAGGTCCGCGATGAGCGTCGCCTCGGTCGTCAGCCGCGCCTGGATCTGCGCGCGCTCGCGGCTCCGGCCCTGCCACGCGGCCAGACCCGCGACGGCGACGAGCGACACGGCCGCCGCGCTCAGGGCCGCGATGAACACCTTGGTGCGGACGCTGGTCGTCATCGGCCTAGTGGCCTGTCCTGACCAGACGTGCAGTGGATTCCGCCGCGCGGCGCCCGAGGATCAGGGCGCGACGACCGCGCAGACCGGGCCTGTCTGTAAGGGAGGCGCAACGCCGAGCCTCGGGATGCCCCGCAAGGAAGCCGCTGTACATCTGGTCAGGACAGGCCACTATCGTTCGTCCAGCTTGTAACCGAACTGTTTCACGGTGACGAGCGCCTCGACGAGCACCGGCAGCTTCTCCCGCAGCCGGCGGATGTGCACGTCCACCGTGCGCGTCCCGCCCGTATAGCGATAGCCCCACACGTCGCCGAGCAGGAGGTCGCGCGAGAGGACCCGGCCCCGGTGCTCGAGCAGATACTGGAGCAGCAGGAACTCCTTGGCCGTGAGCTTCACGTCCTGGCCGCCGTCGGACACGGTGTGCCGCGCGAGGTCCATCGTGATCGACCGGAAGCGGCGCGTCTGCTCGGCGGGCCCGGCCGGTTGCGCGCGGCGCAGCAACGCCTTGACGCGGGCCACCAGCTCGTTCGGGCTGAAGGGCTTCGGCAGGTAGTCGTCGGCGCCGAGCTCGAGGCCGACGATGCGGTCCGCCTCGTCGCCGCGCGCCGTCACCATGATGATCGGGATGCGCGCCGTCGTGGCGTCCGAGCGCAGGGCGCGGCAGACGGCCAGGCCGTCCATGCCGGGCAGCATCAGGTCGAGGATGACGAGATCCGGTGGCGCCTGCCTGATGGCGGCGAGCGCCTCGGGGCCGGCATCGAAGAGTTGGGGCTGCCAGCCTGACTTGGTGAGATAGAGGCTGACGAGGTTGGCGATGTCGCGGTCGTCCTCGACCACGAAGATGCGCGTCATGCGGTGCCAAGTGTACCGCGCGAACCGGCCTGCCGTTTGAACGGCGTCAGACGCGCAGCAGGCCGCGGAAGCCACGCGCCGCGTAATAGGACTCGGCGCCGTTGTGGTAGACGAACACCGTGTTGTACCGACGGTCACAGAAGAGCGCACCGCCGAGCGAACGGATGGGCTCCGGCGTCCGGATCCAGCTCGACGTCTTGAGGTCGAACTCGCCGAGCGTCTGCAGCGCCCGATACTCATCTTCGGTGAGCAGCGCGATGCCCATCGTCGCGGCGGCCTCGAGCGCGTTGCCCTTCGGCTTGTTCTCCTTGCGGGCGTCAAGCGCGGCGCGGTCGTAGCAGAGGCTGCGACGACCCGCGGGGCTTTCGGCCGAGCAGTCGCAGAAGGTGATCGCGCCGGTCTTCCTGTGGCGGCCGATCACATCCGGCTCGCCGCCCGTCGCTTCCATCTGCCGGAGTGCGTCGAGCGCGGCGGCACTCCGTGCGAGCCGGGGTTCGACATCGGCCCAGGCGATGCCCTTGTGGCGGTGGGGGTGCGTCTCGAAGCGGGTCCTGAGGGTCTGCAGCAGCGCGGCGCGGTCCTGGGCCTTCATGCCGCCCAGTCTGCCACGCATGAAGCGGCGCGCCCACCCGGCCCCGGAGATGGTCTGAGCGTTGAAGGGTCGGCGAGAAGCCACGGGAGCGTGTGGCAGGGCGCACGCTCCCGTGGATGGCCCAGGGTGTTCTAGAAGTCGAACTGGGCGCCGAGCTTGAAGATGCGCGGTGCCAGGAACTGCGAGGGATTCCGCCAGGTCGGGCCGAAGCGGCTCACACCCAGCAGGATGGTCGAGTCGTTGAGCAGGTTGTAGGCATCGAACTTCGCCTGGATCCTCGCTTTGCCGATCGAAATGAACTTCGTGAAGCGGAGGTCCACCTGGTTCAGCCGCTGCTCGTAGAGTTCGCCGGCGGGCAGCGTGTTGATCACCGCGGTGCCGGCCGCGCCGGCCGCGAGGTTCCGCCCGAGGGCGGGCGCGATCTGCGCGTTCGTGTAGACGACCTGCGCGACCGGATTGAAGCCGGGCAGATGCTGATAGACGGCCGCGACCGAGACGCCGCCCGGCAGTGGATACGTGGCCGAGAACTTCACCTGCGTCTGCGCCGAGAGTGGCGGCGCGATCTCGCAGAAGTCGTCGTTCCTCGGCGTGCCGGCGGCGTATCCGGCCGGCGTCAGGTCCGGGCGGGCATTGGCGTAGCAGTTGTTCGTCGTGGTCCGGCCCGTCGACATGCCGCCCTGGAACAGGCCGCCCTTGCCGAACCGGGCGTTCATGGTGATGTCGACGCCGTTGAAGACCTCGGACTGATCGCCGAAATTCGAGGCCTGCGTCACCACGTTGCTCACCTGGCCGAACCGGTTCGGGTTCACGTCGTAGTTGCCGCACACCTGCTGGCCGCTCGTCGGCAGGTCCGCGTTGGTCGGGGCAGTCACGCAGAACGTCGTGAAATCCGAGGCGGTGACCGCGGTGTTCTGCGTCACCGTGAAGTTGCCGAACGACCGGCGGTAGTAGGCCACCTCAAACGCCAGGCCCGGCCTGATCTCCTGCTGGATGGACGCGGTCGTGTGCCAGTTGAAGCCGCGGTTGCCGAAGCCGGTCAGCACGTCATCCGCGTAGGTGGTCACGACGTTCAGCGTGCCGAAGCGGTTGTTGTTGATCGCGCCGCACTCGCCGTTGGCCGTCAGTGTCTTCAGATCGCAGTCGGGGACGTAGTTGCCGTTCGCATCCGACCAGGTGCGCGTGGCGTTGGTCACCATCGCGTTCGCGGGATTGACGGCGAAGGCGGTACCCGGGCCGACCGGCGCCAGGTACTTGCCGACCGACGCCTTGATGGCCGTCCTGCCGTTCCCGAAGACATCGTAGGCGGCACCGAGCCGCGTGGTGACGTCCTTGAAGTTCGGCAGGTTGGTCCGGGCCTGAATCGGCAGGGGACCGACAAACTGTCCCCCCGGCCGGGTCTGGTCGGGATAGCCGCCGCGCACCTGGTCGTAGCGCACACCCATGTTCAGCGTGAGGCGGCTGACGGTCCACTGGTCCTGGGCGTAGAGGCCCATGTTGAGGTTGATGTCGTTGAGGATGGCGCCGGGTGAAGCCCACTGCGTCAGCGAGACCGGCAGGCCGTTCCGGAACTGATAGCTGAGGTCCTGGTTCACGTAGACGTTCGGGTAGTGCTGGTTGCCGCGCAGCATCTGCACGCCGGTCTTGAAGGCATGCGAGCCGGTCACATACGAGACGGCGACCTTCCCGTTGTACTGGCCCATGTCTTCGTCGGTGCCGTAGGACGCCGCGCCGAGGCCGGACGGTGCCGCGTAGGCGTTGTACATGAGATTGGTCGACAGCTCCGTGATGGAAATGTCGGTGGACTTGACACCCTCCCACGCGGCTCTCGGATCGGTCTTGTTGTAGAGGCGCGAGAAGCCGGTCTCGAACAGCATGCGGTTGGTGCGTGGATAGTTCCAGGTGACCTGCGTGAGGTTCATCGGGTAGTAGGGATAGTCGACCGCCGCTTCGGGCGTCACCGTGCCCTGCTCGAGGTAGTAGTTGCACTGGCAGTTGCGCTGGAACCCGTTGTAGATGGTCAGCTTGTTCCTGGCAGTGAGCTGCCAGGTGAACCGGACGCTGTTGTCACGCTGGTAGTAGTCGGAGAATCCACGCTTCTCCGGATCGGGCGTGTAGAACATGGAATTCGGCGTCTTGTTGTAGAACGAGCGCGGGATGTACTCCTGCGAGCCCCACCAGCGGTGCGCCGTGTAGAACCAGACCTTGTCCTTCTTCACCGGGCCGCCGATGCCGCCCCCGATGTCGTAGATCTTCTTGGCTTCAGCCGCCGCGGTCACGCCACGTGAACGCAGGAAGTCGCTGACATTGGTGGCCTGAAACGCCCCGCTGGTCGCCGTGCCCAGGAAGTAGTACTTGAACTCGTTTCCGCCGTCCTTCGGCACCACGTTCACGTGGACACCGCCGTTCTCCGCTTCGGCGGTCATGCCGCTGGTCTGCACCACCGTCTCCTGGATCGCTGCCTGGTTGACCAGGAACTGCCGGCTGCTGCCGCCGCCGTCGCCAATCATGTTGTTCATGACCATGCCGTCGAAGTTCTGCCGGCCGTCGGTGTCGCGGCTGCCGTGAATCCGCATGAACCCGTACTGATCGTTGCGGTTGCCGCCCACGTCCTGCAGCCCCGTGCCCACGGCGGCGCCCACGGTCATCGCCGCGAAGCCGGACACGCCGCGCGAGGTTGGGATCGCTTCGAGCGTTTCGTTGGTGAGCACCTGCTGGGTGCGCACGTTCTGGATGTCGACGACCGGGCTTGCACCGGTCACCGTCACGGTCTCTTCCAGCGAGCCGATCGCCATCTCGGCGTTGGCCTGGGCCGTGAAACCGGTGGAGAGGACGATGCCTTCGCGCTTGTAGGTGGAAAAGCCGGCAAGGCTGAAGGTGACCGAGTACGTTCCGGGCCGCAGGTCCACGATCTTGTAGTTGCCCTGATCGTCGGTGACCGCCGTCCGGACCTTCTCGATGAGCGCCGGGCTCGCGGCTTCCACGGTGACACCGGGCAGCACGGCGCCGGTGGTGTCTCTGGCGATGCCCGCGATGGCGCCGCTCGTCGCCGACTGCGCGACCGCCCACGCGGGCATCGCCAGAAGGACCAACGCTCCTACGCTTCGGATCAGTCTTTTCCGCATTGTTCTCCCCTTCACGCCAACGTTCGACGCAACTTCTGGTGCCCGAATGTGGACACCGACAGCCGAGGGAGGATAACGAAGAAGGATCCGGCCTGATATACCGACGGATACGTAGGCCGTCGCCTCAGGGGAGATGCACGATCCCCCGGCGCACCGCCTGTGCCAGCGCCGCCGTGCGATCGTGCACCTGAAGCTTGCCCATAATGCTCCGCATGTGGACCTGGGCCGTGCGGTAGCTGATCCGCAGGTGGACGGCAATCTCCTTGTCCTTGAGACCGTCTGCGACAAGGCGCATCACCTGCTGCTCGCGCTGAGTCAGTGCCGGGGGCTCGCCGTGGGCGCGCACGACGGCCGCGGCCGATGCGGAAGCCTCCGGACGAGCGCTTGCGGCCGTCCGGACGGCGTCGACCAGCTCTTCCGGTACCGCGTCCTTCGTGACATACGCGAGAGCTCCCGCCTCGATCGAACGGACCAGGTCGTCTGAGCCCGCGTACATCGTGACGATGACGATACGGGCGTCCCGATCGCCCGCACGAATCGCCCGGACGACCTCGAGGCCGCTGTGCTGGCCGAGTCGAAGGTCGATGATCGAGACGTCCGGACGGGACTCGCCATGGAGGCGCACGGCATCCTCGACGTTCGTGGCGATGGCGGCGACCTGGATGTCCGGCTGGGCATCGAGAATCCGCCGGATGCCTTCGAGCATGAGCGGGTGGTCGTCAACGACCAGGGTGCGAATCGGCATAGGCCTCGTTCCGGGTGACGGGCGGTTCCGTGTGTATTCTGCGCAGCGGCGCCGCCACCGCGATCTGCGTCCCGGCGCCCGGTTGGCTCAGCACATCGAAGCTCGCGCCGATCGTGGCTGCGCGCTCCCGCATCATGGCGATGCCCCAGTGCCCGGGCCTGGCGCAGGTGGTCGCATCGAATCCTGCACCGTCGTCCGAGACGCTCAGCATCAGGCTGTCATCGAAGTACTCGATCTCGATGCTGATGCGGTCTGGATGGCCGTGCGTCCTGGCATTGCACACAGCCTCCTGCACGATGCGGATCAACTGCTCCTGGACGAGCGGGTCACACGGTCTGGAGTGACCCGCCACGTGCATCGCGATCCGGACGCGGTCATCGGCCACGGCGGCGATCGCCGAGGCCCGCACCGCGTCCGGCAGCGACGCCGCGGGCGACGCGCGGAGCTGCTCGATGGAGTCCCGCGCGTCGCGGACGCACTCCGTCACGCGTTTGCGAAGGCCGCTCACGACCGCGGACGTGTGCGTGTGTCCACCGCCCAGCTCGTCACTGAGCACCTGGAGCTCTACCGCGACGCTGCTCAGCCGTTGCAGCAACGTATCGTGCAGTTCACGCGCGACTCTTGCTCGCTCGGCCGCGACGGAGGCGAACCGCTTGCGGATCGACGCGACGCGGAGCCACCAGGCCGCGCCGACCAGGCCAAGGAGACCGATGAGCGACAGACCGTAGAACCAGGTGGTCGCATAGAAGTGGGGCCTCACCCGTACCGCAATCGGCGACTCGGCCTCGATCCATCCGCGCGACGGGTCGTCCACCTGCAGCCGGAGCGTGTAGTCCTGCGCCGGCAGATTCCTGTAGGTGGCCGTTCGCCGGTCGTCAGCAATCCGCCAGTCCGTGTCAACGTCACTCAGCCGGTACCGCAGCACCGGGACCCTCGGTCCCAGATTCAGACTCTCGAACTCGAAGTCAACACGGCGGGTGCCTGGCGGCACCAGCACACGATCGGCCATGGACAACTCCACGCCGTCGGCCAGCGCCCGCCGTACCCGGGTGTGGCGGGCCGGTTCGGCAGGCTGCAGCGTGGCTGGATCGAGCATGGCGAGCCCACGTGAGGTGGCGAACCACAGCGTTCCGTCCGGTGCCAGGGCCGCCGCCGGTCCGCCGTAGGGCTTGTCGCTGACCTGTCCGAGCAGGCCGTCGGACTCCGTGAGGAGCCGGGTGATGCGCTGGCCTGGCGAGAGCGGCCGCCGGATCTGCAGGAGACCGGCGTGTGTGCCGACCCATACGCTGCCCGTCGTGTCTTCCACGAGTGGAGGGGTCAGCGGCGTGGCACCCGCGCCGGGAAGCAGGGCGGCCACCGGCAACGACGCGCGCCCGGACAGGCTCCGCAGGGCGCCGGGAGACTGTGCCCAGATCGTGCGGGCGCCCACGTGGATCGTGGTTGCGCCAACCGTCGCGCCGGCCGAGGACGCGTCAACCGTCTGCACGGAGAAGACACCGGCCTCAAAGGTCGCGACGGAGCCATCAGACAGACCAAACCAGATCCGGCCCGCGCCATCGCGCTCGGCAGACGCGCATCGCAGGCGCGTCGCGTTGTCCGCCTTCTCGAAGCGTTGCAGCGATCCACCGTGCCAGCGCCTGAGACCTTGAATCATGTCGCAGAGCCAGATCCCGCCGTCGTCGTCTACGGCGATGCTGCGAGGCGGAGACTGGAAGGCGCTTTCGGGGATGGGCACGGGCGTGAAGTGCCCCGACTGGAACGTGCCGACCTGATGCCGCCCGTCGGCAGGCGCAACCACGGACACCCAGAGGCGGTTCCGGGAGTCGAGGTGGAGTGCCGTCACGGAGCCCGGGAGCTCCAATCGAGCCGTGCGGTCCGCGCGCCGGCCGTCGAGGCGATAGAGGCCGTGCGTCGTCCCGGCCCACACGCGGTCACCTTCGGCGACGACGGCCGTGACGCCACCGTCCGGGAGCCCCACCTCGCGACCGCGCATCCAGATGTCGCCGTACGAGAGACGCAGGAGGCTGGCGCCGACGCTGACCCAGATGTCGCCGTTGCGGTCCTCGAACAGGCAGCGGGCGCCGAGCGAGGAGACCGATGCCGGGATCTCGAATGCACTGGGGACATCAGCGGCACCTCGTGCCCGGCCGGGCCAGACCCGCCACAGGCCCGTGCTGGAGCTCGCCACCCAGATGTACCCGCGTCGATCGCGCAGCAACCGCAGGCGGCGCTCGCCGGCAAAGCGCCCGATGGACCGCGTGCCTGGTCCGAACACGTGCACGCCGTGCCTGACGTTGGCGCCGACGATCTCGCCGCCTTCACCGTCGACGATGCTGGTGAGAAAGTCGCCCGATACGCGGGCGAAGGTGTCAGACCCGTGATCCCGGCGATACAACCCGATCTCGCTGTTGACCCACAGACGTCCCGCAGCGTCCTCAAAGATCAGATAGATCGTCGTCCGTCCGATCTCACCGTCCACCTGCCGCCAGGTGCCGTGGTCCAGCGTTGCGAGCCCTTTCGCGCCGCCGGCCCACACGCGGCCGTCTCGTGCCGTGCTGATCGTGACGACCTTGCCCAGGTCGAGCGCGACAGGTTCGATACGGGTCCCGTGCAGGCGGGAGAGATGCGTGTCGTCGCCGAGCCAGAGGCCGCCGTCTCCAGCGGGAGCCAACGCGTTGATCGCACGCGCATGCGGGCTGTTGCGGGGCCAGCGCTCAAAGAGATGACCGTCGAATCGGACGAGCCCGGCATCCGTGCCGAGCCAGAGTACGCCGTCCCGATCCTGCGTCAGCGCGAGAATCTCGCCGAAGACGAGACCGTCCCGCTCGGTCCACACACGCCGCCCGTACTCCGCCGGTATCTTGTCGCGAAGGAAGGTATCCGCCGCGTGACTCGATCCGGCCACCGCCAGCACGGCGACGAGACCGATGAGCGTCTGACGAACCATCGAGGCTCCTTGCCTCCCACGTGCGGTGTGAGGTGCGGCGAATGATACAGGCGTTCCGGGCGCCGTTGTCACGCGCCCGCCGGCAGGAGAGCCCAGGCCGTGACGGGGCCCCGGGAGCCTACGCCGCGCCGGTGATGAAGGCGACCAGCTCGTAGCAGACGGCGCCGATGATGGCGGCCGCGGGGATGGTCAGCACCCACGCCCAGACGATCTGTCCGGCCACGCCCCAGCGGACCGCGGAGAGCCGGCGCGTGGCGCCGACGCCGACGATGGCGCCCGTGATCGTGTGCGTCGTGCTGATGCCGATGCCGAGCTGCGTGGCGATGAAGATGGCGAGCGCGGCGCCCGTCTCGGCCGCGAAGCCGCCGATCGGCTGGAGGCGGGTGATCTTCGAGCCCATCGTGTGGATGATGCGCCACCCGCCCGACAGCGTGCCGAGCCCGATGGCGGTGTGCGCGGCGATGACGACCCAGAAGGGAATGGGCAGGCCGCCGCCGGCTTCCAGCTGCAGGTAGCCGCCGGTGACGAGCGCGCCGGCAATGATGCCCATCGTCTTCTGCGCGTCGTTGGCGCCGTGCATCAGGCTGAAGCCGGCGGCCGAGACGAGCTGCATCCGCCGGAAGAAGCCGTCCACCTTCCGCGGCGTCGAGTTCCGGAAGACGACCATGCTGAGCGACATCAGCAGCCAGCCCACGCCCAGGCCGATGACCGGCGCGACGACGATGAAGACGAGTGTCTTGGTCCAGCCGGACACGATGATCGCGCCGAAGCCGGCCTTCACGATGGCCGCGCCGGCGTAGCCGCCGAAGAGCGCGTGCGACGAGCTCGTGGGGAGGCCGAAATACCACGTGATGAGGTCCCACACGATCGCGCCGACGAGCCCCGAGAAGATCACCGCGAAGGTGACCACCTTGAGATCCACCATGCCGGCGCCGACCGTCTTGGCGACGGCTGTCCCGAAGAGGAACGCGGCGACGAAGTTGAAGAAGGCGGCCCAGGCCACGGCCTGACCGGGGCTCAGCACGCGCGTGGAGACAACGGTGGCGATCGAGTTGGCGGCGTCGTGGAAGCCGTTGATGTAGTCGAAGACCAGCGCGACGGCGATGATGCAGACGACGGCCAGCAGCGTGGAATCCATGGCGGCGCGGGCTGGCGGGCTAGCCGTGCTTGATGACGACGCCTTCGAGCGCGTCGGCCACGTCCTCGCAGCGGTCGGTGGCCGCCTCGAGCACGTCGAGGATCTCCTTCCACTTGATGACGGCGATCGGGTCGTCCTTCTCCTCCTCGAACAGCGCGACGACGGCGTCCTGGTGCACGCGGTCGGCTTCGTGCTCGAGCTGGTTCACGCGGGCGGAGCGCTCCCGCACGCCGTCACGCTTCTCCATCATCGTGAAGGCTTCGTGGAGCAGCTTGGCGGAGTCCTCGATGATCTCGGCCAGCCGCAGCGCGCCCGGCCGGGCGTCGGTGACCTTGTAGAGCTTGATGATGGCCGCGGCCGAATCCACCCCGTCCATCACGTCGTCGAGCGAGATGGCCAGGGCGTGGATGTCTTCCCGGTCCAGCGGCGTGACGAACGTCCGGTTCAGGCGGTCCAGGATGCCCCGCGTGTACTTGTCGCACGTGTGTTCCAGGGCCTTGATTCTGGTCGCCGCGTCGGCGGCCACCGGCTTGGCGGCGAGCATCATCCGGAGGGCTTCCGCGCCTTCCTGGACGTGTCCGGCCAGCGCGACGAAATCCTTGAAGAACTGTTCTTCCTTGGGAATCAGACTGAATCGGGCCATGGCTCCTCTGGGGCTGAGAATCGTACCCCGGATCGGCACCGTTCGTCATGCGGCGTTTACATCTGTGATGTCTGGCTCAGCTGACTCGACCAGGTTCGTCCTGCATTCGCCGCGACTGCAGGCACGGCGTATACTGCGTGCATGCAGTACACGATTCGTGGGGTTCCTCCAGGCGTGGATCGCGCGTTGCGGGCGCGCTCACGTGCTGGCCGCGTGAGCCTCAACGAAGCCGCCGTGGCGGCCCTGGAGGAGGCGACAGGCGCTGCGGCTCCACGCAAGCGCCGGGATCTGGGCGACATCGCCGGCACCTGGCGGGCGGACAAGGCGACTGAAGACGCCTTGCGGGAACAGGACACCGTCGACGACGCGCTCTGGCGATGAGAATCGCGCTCGACACGAATCGCTACGTCGATCTGTGCCGCGGCGTGCCGGACACCGTAGCGTTGCTGGAGCAGGCGGACGCCATCGTGCTGCCGTTTGTCGTCGTGGCGGAACTACGGGCCGGATTCCTTCACGGTCGCAGGACAGTCGAGAACGAGCGCACGTTGCGGCGGTTACTGCTCAAGCCTGGTGTGCACGTGCAGTATCCGGACGATCAGACGACCCACCATTACGGGGCTGTCTATCAGCAGCTCCGGAAGCAGGGCACGCCGATTCCCACCAATGATATGTGGCTCGCGGCGATCATCCTCCAGCACAACCTGGCCCTGCATTCCCGGGATGCGCACTTCGAGCACCTGCCGCAGATCGTCCGAATCTGAAAGAAGAGCGGGCGTGGCGGTATCGGCGATGCCTTCAGTAGCCGAGCACGCGCAGCCCGGGCACGCGCGAGAAGTCCTTCCGGTTGCGCGTCACCAGGGGCGCGTCATCGACGAGGGCGGCTGTTGCGATCAGCAGGTCCATCGTGGCGAGCGGCCGGCCGGTCCGCCCGGTCGCGGCGAGCAGGCGTCCATAGAGGAGCGGGAACCGCGCGTCGGGGTACGCGACGAGCAGCCCGCTTAACAACTGGTCCAGCGCTTCGTGCTCCGTGAGCGGGTTGCGCGCCAGTTCGGCGCCGGCCCGCAGTTCCGAGACGACATGGACCGATGTTGCGAGGATCTCGCCGTCGTCGAGCGACTCCAGCAGGTCGAACGCAGGGCCCGGACGGTCGCGGCCCGTTTCCCGCAGCAGATCGATGAGCAGGCAGCTATCCAGGTGAATCATCGCGTGGCTGCCCGTGCTGGGTGCTTCGCGCGCGCCCGCACTTGCGCCTCCATCGCGTCGAGCGCGTCGCTGCTGACGCGGATGCCGCGCACCAGTGCCCGGAAGCTGGCGGCGGTCGGCTGCCGGCCGAAGTGCGCCTTGATGACCTGGGAGAACGACTGACCCGCTCCCTTGTGCCGCGAGAGCAGGTTGTAGGCGTCGATGTCGATGGTGATGGTTTTGACGGCCATGCACTTATCGTGCACTGACACGGATGGGCCGTCAAAGGGGCGGGACGAGACGCTCCCGTGGCCGACTTGCGTCCCGATCGGATTTTCGCTACATTTTCGCCTTCCAGAAAAGGCGAACACATGGCGAAAACTTCACTGGCCCTTCTTGAAACCGCGCTCCGGACGAAGAAGCTCGATACCACGCTGACCTCCGCCCGGCCCCTGATGGGGCAGGACGTCGTGGAGCGCGTGCCCGTCGCGCTGCCGTCGCTCGACCAGGTGCTGCAGGGCGGGGTGCCGAAAGGGCAGCTCTCGGAGATCGCCGGCCCGGTGTCGTCGGGCCGGACGACGCTCCTGCTGAGCACGTTCGCGGCGGCCACGCGACGGGGCGAGATCGTGGCGCTCGTGGATCCGTTCGACCGGCTGGATGTGGCCTCCGCCGTGGCGGCGGGCGTGGATCTCACCCGGCTGCTCTGGGTGCGTGGGGATGCGTGCGGCCTGCACGGCCCGGCGGGCCGGGTGCTCATCGAGCGCGCCCTCGAGCGCGGGCTGACGTCGCTCAATCTGATCCTCCAGGCCGGCGGGTTCGGCGTCGTCGCGATGGATCTGGCGGATGTGCCGGCGATTGCGCTCTCGTCGATTCCGCGGACGACCTGGCTGCGGGTGCAGCGGGCGATCGAAGGGCGCGACACGGCCTGCGTGCTGCTGGCCGACCGCGCGCTGGCGCGGAGCCCCGGCGGGCTCACGGTGCTGCTGGACGGGGCCGCCACGCGGGCGCGGTGGACGGGCGACGCCCCGCGCAGTCAGCGCCTCGCCGGGCTGGATGTGACGGGCCGCGTGCTCTCGCCCCGGCGGACGGCGGAAGGCGCGTTCCGCTGCCCGGACACGGTGACGGACTGGCGGGCGAGTGCGCGGGCGGTGCATGCCTCCTAGCAGCCCGGGCTCCAGCCCCCACGTTGCACCGAGACTCTACGCGACGCTCCTCGCCGCCGAGGGCAGCGACCCGGCCGTGCTGCTGGACGTGGCGCGGATGGGGTCGCCACGCGTGGCCGTGGACGGCCCCCGGACCGTGACGCTCGACGTCAGCGGCCTCACCGCGCTCTTCGGTGACGCGCGCGCGATTGCGCACGAACTGCGGCGGCTCGCGGCGGATCGCGGGCTACGCGTCCGCGTGGCGGTGGCGTCCACGCGCACGGCAGCCCGGCTGCTGGCGCATGGCCGTCCCGGCATGTCGGTGGCGGAGGGCGACGCGGTCCGTGGCGCGGTCGGGGCGTTGCCGATCGATCTGCTGCCGGTGGCCCTGGCCTCCGGCGCCGGGGATGGGGGCGCGATCGCGGGGGCCGATCCCGATCTCGTGACGCTCAAGCGCTGGGGCGTGCGCACGCTCGGTGACCTCGCGGCGCTGCCGCCGGTGGGCGTGGCCGAGCGGCTCGGGCAGGAGGGGGTCACCTGGCAGCGGCTGGCGCGTGGCGAGGATCTGGCGCCGCTGGTGCCCGCCGTGCCCGAAGAACGGTTCGAGCAGGCCATGGATCTGGAATGGCCGATTGAAGGGCTCGAACCGCTGTCGTTCGTGCTGGCGCGGCTCATCGACCCGCTGTCGGCGCATCTGGAGCGGCGTGGCCGGGGCGCGGCCGTGCTGCACGTGCGGCTGCATCTGGTCACGCGCGAGGTGTACGAGCGGTCGCTGCAACTGCCGACGCCCATCCGCGACGCGCGGACGCTGCGCACGCTGGCCCAGCTCGATCTCGAGTCGCATCCGCCCACGGCGGGCATTGACCGGGTCGTCGTGGCCGTGGATCCGACGCCCGGGCGCGTGCTCCAGCATTCGCTGCTCACGCGTCCGATTCCGGCCCCCGAGCAGATCTCCACGCTCATCGCGCGGCTGCAGGCGGTGATGGGAGAGGGGCGGGTGGGTTCGCCCGTGCTGCTGGATTCGTGGCAGCCGGACGCCTGTGCGCTGCGGCCGTTCGCGCCGCGTGACCTGGCGGAGGGGGCGGCGAGCGCGCTTGCGACGGTGCGCGCGGATCAGCCGGACGACTGGCGTGCAGGCGCCCACCCGCGCGCGGCGATGGCCGTGCGGCGGTTCCGGTCGCCGGTGCCGGCCCGCGTGATGCTGGAGCAGGGCGAGCCCCGGCGCGTCCTCGTCGATCGGCGCGGCGTGACGGGCGGCCGCGTGGCGCGGTGCGCGGGCCCGTGGCGCACCTCGGGAGGCTGGTGGCAGAACGGCGCGACCGGCACGCGGCCGTCCGGTCGGGCCGCGGCGCCCTGGGATCGCGACGAATGGGACGTCACGCTCGAAGACGGCACCACGTGTCTGCTCGTGCAGGACCGCGCGGCGCGGACGTGGTTCCTCGACGCCGTGCTGGACTAGACAGGCCACCCACCGGCGCCACGTTGCTGCCACGCGTCATCCCGTTCCCATTCCGGTGCTCTCGTGTACATCGAGCTTCATGCCGCGTCCGCGTTCAGCTTCCTGCAGGGGGCGTCGCTGCCCGAGGCGCTCGTGGCACGGGCGGCGGAACTGGGCTACCCGGCGCTGGCGCTGCTGGATGCCGACGGCGTCTACGGCGCCCCCCGCTTTCATAAGGCGGCGAGGCAGGCCGGCCTGCGCGCCATCATCGGTGCCGAGCTGACCATCGATCCGTCCCCGCGGGTTCATCGTCCCGAGGGAGAAGGCGGGCTGCGCGCCACGCCGACCGCGGCCGACCTGCGCGCGCGCTGGCGTCTGCCGGTGCTGGTGGAAAGCCAGGACGGCTACCGGAATCTCTGCCGCCTGGTCACGCGCATGAAGCTGCGGGCGCCGAAAGGCGAGGGCGCGCTGCACCTCGACGAACTCGACGGCTGGACGCGCGGCCTGGTCGCCATTGGCGGGCGTCCGCTGCTCGACACGCGGCGCGGGGGCACCGGCGAACTGCTCGATCGGCTCGTCGGCCTCTTCGGCCGGAGTCACGTGTACGTCGAGCTGCAGCGGCATGGCCTGCGGGATGAAGAAGCCGACAACGCGGTGCTCACGACGATGGCGCGCGCCTTCGACGTGCCGGTGCTCGCCACCAACGGCGTCCGCTTCGCCGCGCCCGCGGATCGGCCGCTCGCCGACGTGCTGACCTGCATCCGGCACCACACCACGGTGGATACCGCCGGCCGGCTGCTGGCGAGAAACGCCGAGCGCTATCTGAAGTCGCCGCAGGCGATGGCCGCCCTCTTCGCGGATCGGCGCGACGCGCTGGCGGCGTCCGGGGCGCTCGCGGAGCGGCTGCAGTACACGATGGCGGACCTCGGCTACCGGTTCCCCCCGTACCCCGTGCCGGAGGGCGAAACGGAGGCGTCCTTCCTGCGGCAGCTCGTCCAGGCCGGTGTCGACGAGCGGTATCGCGGCGGGCCGAACGACGCGAAGGCCCGCGCGCAGATCGCGCGCGAGCTCGCGCTCATCGGGAAGCTCCGGCTCGACGGCTACTTCCTGATCGTCTGGGACATCGTGCGCTTCTGCCGGCGCGAGCGGATTCTCGTGCAGGGGCGCGGGTCGGCCGCCAACAGCGCCGTCTGCTACACGCTCGGCATCACGGCCGTCGACCCCATCGCGATGGACCTGCTGTTCGAGCGGTTCCTGTCGGAGGAGCGCGGCGAGTGGCCGGACATCGACCTGGATCTGCCGAGCGGCGATCGTCGCGAGCGCGTGATTCAGTACGTCTACGAGAAGTACGGCCGGCTGGGCGCGGCCATGACGGCCAACGTGATCACGTATCGCGGCCGGAGCGCCGCCCGCGACGTGGGCAAGGCCCTCTCGCTCGACGCGGCACAGATCGACCGGCTGGCGAAGGTGATGCACCGGTTCGAGTTCAAGGACCCCGCCGAGACGATCGATCGCGACATGACGGCCGTGGGGCTGGCGCCGGACACGCCGCGCCTCCGGACGTTCGCCGGGCTGTGGCAGTCCATCCAGGATCTGCCGCGCCACCTCGGGCAGCACTCGGGCGGCATGGTGGTCTGCCAGGGGTCGCTCGATGCGGTCGTGCCGCTCGAGCCGGCCAGCATGCCCGGCCGCGTGGTCGTGCAGTGGGACAAGGACGACTGCGCCGACATGGGGATCGTGAAGGTGGACCTGCTCGGCCTCGGCATGATGGCCGTGCTCGAAGACGCCATCACGCTGATCAACAGCCACCCGCGCCCGCCCGGGGCACCCCCGTTCGAACTGGCGCGCATCCCGCCGGACGACCCCGCCGTCTACGCCCTGCTGCAGCAGGCCGACACGGTCGGCGTGTTCCAGGTGGAGTCGCGCGCGCAGATGGCGACCCTGCCACGCCTGAAGCCGACGCACTTCTACGACCTCGTCGTGGAGGTGGCGCTCATCCGTCCGGGGCCCATCGTGGGCGAGATGGTGCACCCGTACCTCAACCGCCGCGCGGGCCGGGAACCCGTCGTGCCGCTCCACCCGCTGCTGGAGCCCGTGCTGAGGCGCACGCTCGGCGTGCCGCTGTTCCAGGAGCAGCTCCTGCGGATGTCGATGGTGGTCGCGGGCTTCACGGGCGGACAGGCCGAGGAACTGCGCCGGGCCATGGGCTTCAAGCGGTCCGAGAAGCGCATGCAGGAGATCGAGACGCAGTTGCGTGCGGGCATGGCGGCGCGCGGCATCACGGGCGAGGTGGCGGATCGCATCGTGCTGTCGATCACCTCGTTCGCACTCTACGGATTTCCCGAGTCGCATGCGGCGAGCTTCGCGCTCCTCGCCTACGCCAGCGCCTATCTCAAGGTGCACCACACGGCCGTGTTCTACACGGCGCTGCTGAACAACCAGCCGATGGGGTTCTATCACCCGGCCACGCTGGTCAAGGATGCCCAGCGGCGCGGCGTCCGGTTCCTGCCGATCGACGTGCAGCAGTCCGACTGGGCGTGCCGGCTCGAACCGGACGGGGCCGTCCGCCTGGGATTCCGCTATGTGACCGGGCTCCGGAAGGAGATGGCGGACCGGATGGCGGCCTTCGACCGCACACGCGTGGAGGCGCCGATGGTGCTCTGCGCGAAGTGCGGCTCCGACGACGAGTCGATGATCGAGGTGACGGGGGAGGCGCGCACCCCTGACGGCGGGCACCGGTCGTACTTCTGCAACACGTGCGCGCACCAGTGGCGCGTGGCGCTGACGCCGGTCGGGCGGTTCGCCTCCATCGAACAGCTCGTGCGGCGCACGGGGCTGCGCCGGGACGAGGTGGCGACGCTGGCGGAGATTGGCGCGCTGAGCGCGTTCAGCGCCGATCGCCGCAGTGCGCTCTGGCAGGTGGAGCGTGTGGTGCGGCCGTCGGGCGCGCTGTTCGGGCGTGAGGGCCTCGAGGGTGGGGACGCGGCGTTCGCGGACGGTGATCCGGACTGGCGGCGGGCGGATCGCGTGGCCGAGGCCAGTCCGCTCCGGCCGATGACGCCCGACGAGCGCCTGCGGGCCGACTACGGCGGCATGGGCCTGACCGTCGGTCCGCATCCGATGGCACTGCGGCGGCCAGCGCTGGCGAGCCGGGGGGTGCTGCCGGCGACAGCGCTCGTGCCCGCGCTGGACGGCCGTCCGGTGCGCGTGGCCGGCATGGTGATCGCGCGGCAGCGCCCGGGCACCGCGAAGGGCTTCGTGTTCGTGATGCTGGAGGATGAGACGGGCATCGCCAACGTGATCGTCCGGCCGGATCTGTTCGAACGCCAGAAGGAGGACGTCATCAGCCAGCCGTTCCTGGTCGTGGACGGCGTACTGCAGCACAAGGACGGCGTGGCGTCGGTCCGCGCGGAGCGTGTGCGGCCCATGGCGGGCGGCGCGGCGGTCCACTCCCACGACTTCCACTGAGGCGCCATGCCCGATCCGTCCGCCTGCTACGCTGTCGGCATGCGGGTCCTCGTGGCGGCGACCATCGCGGCAATGGGTCTCGTGGCCGGCGGACGCGCGCAAGCCCCGCGGCCGCTGCCGGATCCGGCCACGTTCCAGCGGGAAGTCCGGGCGCGGCTGCAGATCGACGACTTCCGGCAGCGCGACTACATCTACACGGCCACGCAGCGCTCACGGACCGTGGACGATCAGGGGCGGGTCCGCGAGGAGCGGATCAAGGTGGTCGAGAGCTATCCCGGCCTGCCGGGTGAAGGTCGATGGGAGCGCGTGCTCGTCGAGAACGGCCAGCCCGTGCCGCCCGCCGACCTCGCGAAGCAGGATCGCGAACGCCAGCGCGAGGTCGAGGCGTGGCTCCGCGCGCGTGCCCGCGTGACGAAGGCCGAGCAGGAGGAGGAGCGCCGCGAACGCGAGAAGGAGCGGCGCGAGCAGGCGGCGATGCTCGACGACGCGTTCCGCGTGTTCGCGTTCACGATGACCGGCCGGGAAACCGTGAACGGGCACGAGACGATCGCCGTGTCGATGGTGCCGCAGCGGCACGTGAAGACCCGCACGCGCCAGGGGGGCTGGGCAAAGCACTTCAAGGGTCGCGCCTGGATCAGCGAGTCGGACTACGAGCTGGTCAGGCTCGAGGTGGAAGCGATCGACACGCTCTCGATCGGGCTGGGCATGCTCGCGCGCATTCACGAGGGCTCGAAGCTGGCGTTCGAGCGGCGCCGGATGGACGACGGCGCCTGGCTGCCCGCGCGGACCAGCATCGCCGCCAGCGCCCGGTTCCTGTTGTTCAGGCGCTACCGGCTCAATACCATCACGGACTACTCGAACTACCGCCGCTTCACCGTGGACACCGCGACCACCTACGGCCTGCCCGTCGCCGACTGATTCCAGTTCCCTCCGCGCCGGCCGATTACCGTCGGGGCTGTTCCACGCCCGACGGGGGACCCATGGCCGGAATCGTCACCAGGTGCGCGCTGCCTCGACGGACCTTCCTGCGCGGTGCGGGCGTGTCCATCGCGCTGCCGTGGCTCGATGCGATGCTGCCCGCGCTGTCGGCCGCGCCGGCCTCCGGCCCCGCGCGGCTCGGCTTCTTCTACGTGCCGAACGGCATGGCCATGGACGCGTGGCGCACGGCGTCGGCGGGCGCGTGCCCCGCGCTCACCGGGACGCTCGAACCGCTGTCGCCGCTGCGGCCTCACGTGACGGTCGTCTCGGGTCTCGGTCAGCCCTCGGCCGGGCGCGCCGATGCCGTCGGCCCGCACGCGCGGGCGGCGGCCGCGTGGCTGTCGGGGATGCCGCTCATCGAGACCGGGGCCGGTCACCTGCAGGGCGCGGTGACCGCGGATCAACTCGCGGCGCGCGACCTCGGCCGCGACACCGCCGTACCCGACCTCGCGCTGATGGCTGACGTTCCAGACGGCCCGCTGCCGCGGGCCCGCACGCCGGAGGCGGCCCGGCGGACGATCTCGTGGCGGGGGCCGGATACGCCCAACCCGATGGTGTGGGAGCCGAGGGCGGTCTTCACACGCCTGTTCGGGACGGAGGGCGCGGACGGCGGAACAGGCCGTGACCGCAGCATTCTCGACGGCGTGGCCGATCAACTGCACGCACTGGCGCGGCGGATCGACGCGCGCGATCGGGCGGCCGTCGAGGATTACCTGACGGCGATCCGCGCGGTCGAGACGGCGTCGGCGTCGCGTCCCGGGCGGTCCGATGTCGTTCCGGAGGAGGCGGCCGGTCTCGACGCGGAGCCGGATGACGACCCGGGTGCCCACGCCACGCAGATGTTCGACCTGTTGTATCTGGCCTACCGTGCCGACCTCACGCGCGTCGCGACCTTCATGTTCGCGCCCGAGGCGAGCACCCGTGCGTACGCGCTCGACACGGGGACGGTCGTCCACCACGAGGTGTCGCACCATGGGGGCGACCCGGTGAGCCTGGCGGCGCTGGCCGCGATCAACCGGACGCACGTGGCGCTGTTCGCGCGCTTCTGCGAGCGGCTGCGCGCCACGCCGGACGGCGACGCCACGCTGCTCGACCGGGCCGTCTTGCTCTACGGGGCGGGCTTGAGCGACTCGAGCCGGCATCACGCGCTCGACCTGCCGCTGGTCGTCGTCGGCGGCGCGAACGGTGCGCTGGCCGGCAACCGTCACCTGCGGTGCGACGCGCGCAAGCCGGAGCCGATGGCGAACCTGCTGCTGGGGTTGCTGGTGAAGGCCGGCGTGCGCGCCGGCCGGCTCGGCGACAGCACGGGCGTGCTGCCGGGGATCTAGCGCGCCGCTAGCGCTGCTCGGTGAACTCCCACGTGGAGAGGGTCTCGTCGTCCGCCGTCAGTTCCTTGCCGCCGGCCGGCACGCCGTTCGACCGCAGGAAGAACATCACGATGTCCACGTACTCCTGCCGCTTGAGCGAGTTGGGGTTCTCCGACGGCATCAGCCCCGAGATCTGGTCGATCATGTCGTTGAGCGCCGTGCCGTTCCAGCGCAGGAAGAACTCCTTGCCGCGCAGGGGCGGGCCGCCGTCGATCGCGCCGCCGAGCGCCGGGCCGTGGCACGTCGTGCACTTGCTCTTGTAGAGCGCGAAGCCGCGGTCGGCCTGGGCGTCCGTGTAGGCGCCTTCCCAGATGCTGCGGCGATGCTGCCCGGCCACCGGCGCGGCAAAGGCCGCCGTGAGCAGGGAAAGACCCAGACCGAACGCGACGAGTGAACGCTGCATAGGCCGAGGATAACAGAATGGCGACGGTGGGCCAGCCGCCGGCCCCCGCGCGGCGCCTCGACCGTATGCGCCATGGCGGGCCATCGCTCCCGGACGGCATGCCCCGATCGCGACGTGCAGCCCGCCGTCATGGTGCGCGAGACACCTGTCTCGACACGATTACGGAACTCAGGTATCCAGCGCATGGTCCTGCCGCTCCCGTGATACAACCCGCGACGCAATCCCTGGCACGGCTCCGGAGGTGCCCTGACGACCTCCGTGGCCCTTGAACTGGAGGAAGCCGATGAGCGTGTGGAAAAGACTAGGCGTCGTGGTCGCGGCTGTCAGTCTCCTGCTGCTGGGCAGCGGCATCAGCGCGGCGCAGGTTGGAGGCAGCATCGCGGGAAATGTGAAGGACTCGACCGGGGGCTCCATTCCGGGAGCCACCGTCGAAGTCGAGAGCCCCGCGCTCATCGAGAAGGTGCGCACCACGGTCACGGACGGACAAGGGAACTACCGGATCACCGACCTGCGCCCGGGCACCTACGCCGTCACCGTCAGGCTGGACGGGTTCAAGACCTACCGGCGGGAAGGCATCGAGCTGAGCGCCGGGTTCACGGCGCCGGTCAACGCGGAACTGTCCGTCGGCGCACTCGAGGAGACCGTGACCGTTACCGGCGCGGCCCCCATCGTCGACGTGCAGAGTGCGGGTTCGCAGTCCGTGCTGAGGACGGAGACGCTGAACGCCCTGCCGTCAGGCCAACAGGACCTCACCCAGGTGGCGTCCCTCACCCTGGGCGCGATGCCGTCCAGCGGCGACCGCAACGACGTCGGCGGCGACAAGGGCAGCCAGAGCACGGGCATCTCGATCCACGGCAGCCGCGGAGACGACGGCCGTCTGAGCTTCGACGGCTTCAACGCCAACGTGTTCTTCGGCGGGTCCGGCGGGCAGCAGACGACCTATCAGTTCAACACCGTGGCCATCGCCGAGCAGGTGGTGGACACGAGCGGCAATTCCGCCCGCACGGAGACGGGCGGTGCGAACGTCAACATGGTGCCGCGTGAAGGCGGCAACGGCCTGAGCCTGATCGGCACGGCGTTCTACACCAACGAAAGCCTGTCGGCCGGTGCGGTCCCGGACAGCCTCGTGAGCCGGGGTTCGGCGGATGAAGTCAAGTCGCTGAAGGTCATCTACGACTACGGCGCCGGCATCGGCGGGCCGATCATGAAGGACAAGATCTGGTTCTTCAGCGCCAACCGGGTCTGGGGCTCCCAGACGTACGGCGCGGCCAACAACTACTTCAACAAGTCCGACGTGTTCTACCGGTACGAGCCGGATACGTCCAGACCGGTCTATTCGGACACCTACTTCCGCGACTACGGCGGCCGCATCACGCTCCAGGCGACCGACAAGCAGAAGGTCGGCATCCAGATCCATTATCAGCGCGGCTGCCGCTGCTGGCAGGGCATCACGGGCGGGGCGGCGCCGGAAGCGCAGTACAGCTTCTTCTACACGCCCCACTACGTCGCGCAGGGCACGTGGTCCTACCCGGCGACCAACCGGCTCCTCGTCCGCGCCGGCGCGGGCTACATGTACCAGGGCGTCGAATTCAGCAGCTTCGGCTACGACCTGCCGTCGCGCCGCCGCGTCACCAACATCAACGACCCCGAGCGCGGCACCTATATCTGGGGCGGCACGTTCGGCGGCATCGTCTTCAACGACAACGGCGAGCGCCAGCGGCAGGACAACGTCAGCTACTTCTCCAGCGCCTCGTACATCACCGGATCGTTCGACATCGAGTTCGGCTTTGACGGCCAGTGGGGCATGTTCCAGCAGAAGGGCAACCCGTTTCCGGCGGACGGCTACGACTTCACCTTCACCAACGGCCTCCCGCTGCAGATCACGCAGAACGCGGGACCGTTCAGAAGCGACGGCCGCGTCAAGAAGCTCGGGCTCTTCAGCTCGATTCGCTACAAGCTCGATCGCCTGACGATCACGGGCGCGCTTCGCTACGACCGCCACCACAGCTTCGCGCTGCCGGTGGAGATTCCGGCGGGACCGTTCATCGGTGCGCGCACGTATGACGGCGTTGATGCGCTGCCCCGCTATCAGGACATCACGCCGCGTGTCGGCGCGGCCTACGACCTGTTCGGCAACGGGCGGACGGCGCTCCGTGCGTCGTGGGGCCGGTACCTGGTGGGCCTGGGCGGCGGCGCGCTGTCGAACCTCTCGCCCTCCAACGCGACCGTGGCGAGCGCGAGCCGGCTGTGGTTCGACAATCCGGCGAACCCCCTCATCGGCGGCACGAGCCCGTTCACCGGTGTCCGGGGTGACGCCGACTTCGTGCCGGACTGCGACCTCACCAACTTCGCGGCCAACGGTGAGTGCGGCCCGCTCAACGCGGGCGGCTTCGGCGTCTCGCGACCCGCCTACACCTGGGATGCGAACGCGCGTGAGGGCTGGGGCGTCCGCGAGTACAGCTACCAGTGGTCGCTGGCCGTGCAGCACGAGCTGATGCCGAACTTCGGCGTGAGCGCGGGCTACTACCACACGGAGTTCAGGAACCAGCAGATCCAGGTCAACACGGCGCTGACCGCGGCCGACTTCAACACCTACTGCGTCACCGCGCCGACGGACACACGGATCGGGGGGGCCAGCGGCCAGGAGGTGTGCGGCCTCTACAACCAGACGCTCGCCTCGCTGACGACGGCGCCGCAGAACGTCTGGTACCGGATCGGGGACGCACCCGTCCCGGGTCTGAGTGGGACGCCCAAGGAGTACTTCGACGGCGTCGAACTCTCGATGAACTACCGCTACGGCAAGGGCGCGCTGCTCTCCGGCGGCCTCTCGCTCGGGCGCACGCGGACCGACACGTGCTTCGCCAACGCCTTCCCGCAGATCACCGCGATCGGCCAGCAGGGCGCGGCCGGGCAGACGACGCTTAACCTCAACACCGCTCGCAGCGCGGACTACTGCACGAACGCGGCCCAGAAACTCTGGGACTCGATCGGCTCGCAGGTGAAACTGCAGGCCGTGTATCCGCTGCCGGGCAACTTCATCGTCAGCGGCACGTTCAAGCACCTTCCGGGCGTCAGCCGCACGGCGAACGTACAGTACGGCAACGCGCTCATCGCCCCGAGCCTGGGCCGGAACCTCTCGGCCTGCGGCAACGTGACGGGTGCCTGCGGCGTGACGCAGACGGTCAACATCGACCTGCCCGGCCAGTTGCGGGATGACCGGCTCACGCAGGTGGACCTGCGGTTCCAGCGCCGGTTCCAGATCGGCAAGGCGCGGTTCGCTCCCGTGTTCGAGATCTACAACGTGACGAACACGCGCGCGCCGCAGGGCAGTTTCGCGACGTGGGGCATCGCGCCGAGCAACCAGAACCCGTCGTTCTACCGGCCGACGGTCCTGCTGGGCGGCCGGCTCTTCAAGTTCGGCACGCAGATCGACTTCTGAGATGTAACGGGCGCCCCGCGTCGGGCTGACCGGACAGCCGGACGCGGGGCCTCGTCCGCACCCCACCAGGCGTCGACGACGCGCTCTACGCCGGTGTCGAGGAGGGGCGTGGCGGCACAGCGGACGCGGAGCCGCGGCCGCGCAGCCGCGCGACGGCCCGGCCGATGGCCACCGACCCGTGGAAGATCCGGCCGACCGGAATCACGCCCTGGATCCGGTGACGGCCGATCGCTTCGAGGCCCGCGGAGGCGATGCACCCGCAGTTGAGGCAGTCGGGATTGCCGCCGAACTGGCACGGCGTCACCGTCGTCGTGAAGTCCGACGACACACAGTGCGTCGTCTGCGCGAACACGCACGCGTCCGGCGACGCCGGCGGCGTGGCGTAGACGTTCAGCATGGCGTCGGGGACCTGGAGCTTCGGGTATTTCGCGCGCAGGGTTCGCAGGCCGGCAATCACGCGCGCGCGGTCGTCCTTCGTCAGCCGCTCCATCGAGATCTCGCCCTTCTGCGGCGTGTAGAGGCTGAACCAGATGAGGCGCGTGTGCGCGTTGGCGTGCCAGAAGGCGACGAACTCGTCGAGATAGCCGTCGCGCCGGGCCTGCTGCCGGGTGACCGTGCAGTGGACGGTGATCTGGTGCCCGTCAATGTGCTTGAGGATGCGCTCGTAGGTGGCCGGCTTGCGGCGCTCGTCATGCTCCGGCTGGAGGCCGTCGATCGAGACGACGATCTGCAGACGGCGCAGCCCGGCCCAGCTCGCGGGAATGGGCCGCACGGCGCTGGTCACCAGTTGCGTGTGGACGCCGCGGTCCGCGAGCCACGGCAGGATCCGATCGAGCTCCCGGAAGCGCACGAGCGGCTCGCCTCCGATGATCGACAGGTGGAGCGGGTGGTGTTCCTCGACGAGCGCCTTGAAGCGGTCGACCAGTTCGTCGCCCTTGAAGTCGGACAGGCCGCGCAGCGTGACGTCGCCGCCCAGGTGCTCGTCGCCGTAGGCGTAGCAGCCCGGGCAGGTGAGCGGGCACTCCTTCGTCAGCTCGACGGACAGATTGGGATGCCGGCCCGCGAGAATCCGGCCCCAGGCGCTGACGACATGACCGACGCCGATCCCGCTCGCTGCCATGACCCAATTATCGGCGCGGCCCGGGGAATCGCAACCGCGGCCTTTGTTATCCTGTGAGCAATGAGCCGTCCCGTCGTGTTGCCGAAGATCGTCCGCCGCAAGTCCAAACTGCATGGGTTCGGGGTCTTTGCGAAGGAAGACATCAACAAGAATCGCCGGATCGTCGATTACGCCGGCGAGCTGATCGACCACAAGGAAAGCTACAAACGCGAGACGAAGTACCTGAAGCAGGGCTGCATCTGGTGCTTCACGGTGAACCGCCGCTGGGTCCGGGACGGCAACGTCAACGGCAACATCGGCCGGTTCGTCAACCATGCCTGCAAGCCGAACTGCTACAGCCAGGTGATCGGCCGCACGGTGTGGATTCGCGCGGCGCGCAACATCAAGGCCGGCGAAGAACTGACCTACGACTACTACACGGACGGCGACCGGATCATCCAGTGCCGGTGCCGCCCGGGCTGCACGCGCAAGCTGTGATGCGGGGAGCCTCGCCGTCGCGGATGCTGACCGGCGGCGTGGCGGCCGTGCTCGCGCTGCTCGTCATGCCGCTCGCGGGGCGCCAGGCCGGCGAGCCCGGCGATGGCGACCTCGAGGCGGCCAGCGGCGGCCGGACCGTCCGCGTCGGGACGGGGCCCGACCGGCGCGTGGTCACCGTGCCGCTCGAGGTCTACGTGGCCCGTGTGCTGGCGGGCGAGGGCGAGCCGAGAGCCGCGGAGGCCGCGCATCAGGCGCTCGCGATCGCGATCCGCACCTACGCCTTCGCGAACCAGAACCGGCACCAGCGCGACGGCTACGACCTCTGCGACACCACGCACTGCCAGGTGATGCGGACGGCGAGCCCGGCCTCGCGCCGCGCGGCGATGGCCACCGCCGGCCAGACGTTGATGTACCAGGGGCGGCCGGCCGAGCTCTTCTATTCCGCGTCGTGCGGAGGCCGGACCGAGGCGGCGTCGACGGTGTGGCGCGGCATGCCCGCCTATCCCTACCTGCGGTCCGTCGAGGACGGCGTCCACGGGGACGACGCGCCCTGGACGCTCGTGCTCTCCACGACCGCGCTCCGCACCGCGCTGGCCAAGGTGGGCCTCAGCGGCGAGAGCCTGCGCTCGATCGCGGTCGAGGACCGGACGGCTTCGGGCCGCGTCACCCGCCTGCGCGTCAACGGCCTGCGGCCGCCCGAGATTTCCGGCGAGGACTTCCGCGCGGCGGTCGGTCCGACCGTGCTCAGGAGCACGGCGTTCTCCGTCCGGAAGACGGATGCGGGCTACGAGTTCAGCGGCCGGGGGTACGGACACGGCGTCGGCATGTGCGTGATCGGTGCCGGGCGTCTGGCGGCGCGGGGACAGTCGGCGTCGCAGATTCTCGAGCTGTACTACCCGGGCCTGCAACTGCTGACGGCCTCCGGTGTCGCGGTCCCGGCGGGCGTGCGCAGCGCGTTGCCCGGTGCTCCGGTGGGCGCGGGAGATCGGCCCGCGTCGGCGTCCGCGCCGGCCGTTCCCGCGTCCGCGGCGCCCGTCGTGGTGCGCGTCGCCGGGGACGCGACGATCGATCGGACCGCGCTGGAGCGCCTGTCGGCCTCGGCCTACGATGCGCTGTCGACGACGCTCGGCGTGTCGGTGGCGCCGCTGACCGTGACCGTGCACCAGACGGTCGAAGGATTTCGCGCGGCGACCGGCCGGCCCTGGTGGGCGGACTCCCGCGTCTCCGGCTCGACGGTCGACCTGCAGTCGCCGGTCCTGCTGGCGCAGCGCGCGGGCCTCGACTTCGCGCTGCGGGAGGCGATCGCGGGTGTTCTGGTGTCGGCGTCGCTCGCCGGCCGGCCCGAGTGGGTCCGTGTCGGCGCGGCGCGCTACTATGCGCGCCTGACCGCGGGTGGCGGCGCCCTGCCACCGCGGAACGAGAAGCTGGTGTGTCCTGCCGACGACGAACTGCTGCTGCCGGTCTCGGCCGCGGCCCAGCGCGAGGCCGAACGCCGCGCGGAGGCCTGTTTCGCGCGTGCGCGGGCCAAGGTGACCGACTGGCGGGCCGTGCGGTGAGCCGGATGCGCGCCGTACGCGGCGGTGTGGCGGTCTGTACGGCCGTTCTGCTGGCGGCCACGCTCGTCGCCGAGCGGCGCCACCCGGGCGCGCACGCGCAGGCATCGGCCGCGCCGGGTCGTCAGCCGGCACCGGGCTGGGCCGCCGCGATCGGCGAACTGTCCGAGCCGGGCGGGTACTTCGACACCGACAACCTGATCTCGAACGAACGGTCCTACGCCGAGCCGATGCCTGCGCTTGACGCCGCCGGCCTCGCGGGCGGCGTGTACATCGGCGTCGGGCCCGACCAGAACTTCTCGTACATCGCGCGGCTGAAGCCGTCGGCCGCCTATCTGATCGACATCCGGCGCGACAACCTGCTGCTGCATCTGCTGTTCAAGGCGTTCTTCGAGCTGGCCGACACGCGGGCGGAGTACCTGTGCCTGCTCATCGGCTGTGCGGTGCCGCCCGCGGACCTGGCGCGGACCCGCGAGATGCCGGCCGGCGCGCTGGCCGACTGGACGGACATGGCGCGCCGCCACCGGCCGATCGGGTCGGTGCCAGACCCGCGGATCGACCGCGTGCTCGCCGCGTTCGGCGTGCCGCTGTCGGCGGGCGACCGCGACGCCGTGACCCGGTTTCATCGAAGCTTCCAGGATGAGGGGCTGGACCTGAAGTTCCACTCGTTCGGCCGTCCGCCGCAGCGGCACTATCCCTCGTATCGCGATCTGATGACCGAGACGGACCCGGCCGGAGCGCCGGCGCACTTCCTGGCGACCGAAGCTGCGTACGCCGTCGTGCGCGACCTGCAGCGGCGTGACGCCATCGTGCCGCTGGTCGGCGACCTCGCCGGCCCGACGGCGCTGGCGGCGCTGGGCCGCCGGCTCGAGTCATCCGGTGCGCGCGTGTCGGCGGTCTATGTGTCCAACGTCGAGTACTACCTGTTCGGAACGGGCCGGTTCCGGGCGTTCGCCGCGCATCTTGCCAGGCTGCCCCGCCGGCCGGGCGCGGTGCTGCTGCGGTCGGTCTTCCAGGGGATGAGCGGCCCGGTGCGGCCCGGCTACGGGAGCACGTCGGTCGCCGTGCCGGTCGACGCCGTGGTCCGGGCCTGGAACGCGGGCGCGATTGACAGCTACGGCGACCTGCTGCGCGTGGTTCGCTGACTGACAACACGCCCCCCGGGGAGCCACCCCGTTTGGCATAATGGCGGAAGTCTCGCGTCTGGCACGCTTCTGAGGACGACTCCCATGCTGATTCGCAAGCCGGCCGACCTGCGCTACTCCGACGTCACGCCGAAATCCATCTGGGTCCGCCGGCGCGAGTTCATCAAGCTCGCCACCGGCGCCGCCGCCGGTGCGGGCGCGAGCCTGCTGCTGCCGGACGCCGAGGCGCTCGCCCAGACGGGACAGAAGCTGCCGGGCGTGAAGCCCAGCCCGCTCAGCACGACTGGCGAGAAGGTGAATCCGTACCGGGACATCACCACGTACAACAACTATTACGAGTTCGGCACAGACAAGGCGGACCCCGCGCAGTACTCGAAGGGCTTCCCGACCAACCCGTGGACGCTGACCATCGAGGGTGAGGTCGCGAAGAAGAAGGTGCTCGGCTACGACGACCTCTTCAAGATCGCGCCGCTCGAGGAGCGCATCTACCGCATGCGGTGCGTCGAGGCGTGGTCCGTGGTGGTGCCCTGGGTCGGGTTCTCGCTCGGCGAGCTGCTGAAGCAGGTGGAGCCGACGCCGAAGGCGAAGTTCGTGTCGTTCGAGACCATCTACGACCGGGGGCGCATGCTGTCGGAGCGCGAGACCGGCATCTTCCTGCCGTATGTCGACGGACTCCGGCTCGACGAGGCGATGCATCCGCTGACGATCCTCGCCGTGGGCCTGTACGGCGAGAAGCTGCCGAATCAGAACGGCGCCCCCATCCGTCTCGTGGTGCCGTGGAAGTACGGCTTCAAGGGCGTGAAGTCGATTGTGAAGATTCGCCTCACGGAGAAGCAGCCGCGCTCGACCTGGAACGTGATCAACCCGCAGGAGTACGGCTTCTACTCGAACGTCAATCCGCAGGTGGACCACCCGCGGTGGAGCCAGGCCACCGAGCGCCGGCTCGGCGAGTTGCTCCGGCGCAAGACGCTCCCGTTCAACGGCTACGCGGATCAGGTGGCGTCCATGTACAGCGGGATGGACCTCCGGAAGTTCTATTGATCGCGGGCCTGAAGGTGCTCGTCTGGGCGGCGGCCCTCGTGCCTGCCGCCCGCCTCGTCTTCCTGATCCTCACCGGCGGTGACCTCACCGCCAACCCCATTGAATACATCACGCACCAGACGGGCTGGTGGGCGCTCGTCATCCTGCTGACGTCGCTCGCGGTGACGCCGGTGCGCCGCCTGACCGGCTGGCACGCGGCGGTCCGGTTCCGGCGCCTGCTCGGGCTCTTCGGCTTCTTCTACGTCGTGCTGCACTTCTCGACGTGGTTCGTCTTCGACAAGTTCTTCGACGTCGTCGAGATGGGGAAGGACATCGTCAAGCGCCCGTACATCACGGTCGGCATGGCCGGGTTCGCGATGCTGCTGCCGCTGGCCGTCACGTCGACGACGGGGTGGATCCGCCGGCTCGGCCGCCGGTGGCAGGCCCTGCACCGGCTCGCCTACGCGGTGCCGGTCGCCGGCGTGCTGCACTTCTGGTGGCTGGTGAAGTCCGACATCCGCGAGCCGCTGGCATTTGCCGTCGCAACGGCGGCCGTACTGGGCTTCCGCGTGGCGTGGCTGCTGCGACGGCCCGCGCGCGCATAATCGACCGCGTCTCCCTGGAGTCACGCATGAGTCCTGATCCCGCGAAGTCGTCCGACGCCCCTCGTCGCCCCCATCCCGTCGTGCTGCTGCTCGTCGTTGCCGTGCTCGCGGGCGGCGGCGTGACGCTGTGGCGCATGCGCGCGGCCGCGTCGGTGAACCCCGGTGTTCTCACGCTGAGCGGGCGGCTCGAAGGCGACGACTCGGCCGTGGCGTCCCGCGTGCCGGGCCGCGTGGTGCGGATCACGGTGCGCGAGGGCGACGCCGTCAAGGCGGGCGAGCCTGTCGCCGAGCTCGACGACGACCAGGTGGCGGCGCGCGAGCAGCAGGCGCGGGCCGCGCTGGCGCAGGCCGAGGCGCGCTCCCGGGTGGCGCGGGAGCAGATCGCCGTGCTGCAGCAGCAGCTCCGGCAGGTGCAGTTGCAGACGGAGCAGGCACGCGTGGAGGCCGACGGCCGGGTGAGCCAGGCCGACGCGGACCTGGCCGCGGCCGAGGCCCAGCTCGCCCGCGAGCGGGCGGCGCTGCAGATCGCGCAGTTCGACCGTGACGCGTACGCGAAGCTCGCGCAGTCCGGCGCGGTGTCCGAGCGGCAGGGCCGCCAGGCGGCGTCGGCGGCGGACCAGCAGGCGGCGGCCGTCGCCGCGGCCGTGAAGCGCGTGGATGCCGCGCGGGGCGCGCTCGCCACGGCGAGAGCCATGCTCGCGAATCCGGACATCCGGCTCGCGCAGAGCGAGGCCATCAAGGGGCAGATCGCGCAGCAGCAGGCCGAGATCGCCAGCAGCCTCGCGACGACGGAGCAGGCGCGGGCGCGCCTCGTCGAGGCCGAGGCGGCGCGGAAGGACCTGACCGTCGTGGCCCCGTTCGATGGCACCGTCGTCACGCGCAGTGCCGAGCCCGGGGAGATCGTCGCGGCCGGGACGCCGCTCCTGACCATCGTCGACCTGAGCCGGATGTACCTGCGAGGGTTCGTCCCCGAGGGGCGGATCGGCGAGGTGAAGGCCGGGCAGCCGGCGCGTGTCTATCTGGACTCGAATCCGCAGGCGCCGATCGAGGCCGTCGTGACGCGCATCGACCCGGAGGCGACGTTCACGCCCGAGAACACCTACTTCCAGGAAGACCGGGTCAAGCAGGTCGTCGGCGTGAAGGTGCAACTGAAGGGAGCCGTCGGCTTTGCGAAGCCCGGTATGCCGGCGGACGGCGAGATTCTCGTGGGTGGCTCCTGGCCTGCAGAGTCGTCCCGGTGACACCCCCGGCGATTCGTGTCGAGGGTCTCGTCAAGCGCTACGGCGACCTCGAGGCGGTGCGCGGCATCGGCTTCGAGATTGCCGAGGGCGAGATCTTCGGCCTGATCGGCCCCGACGGCGCGGGCAAGACCAGCACGTTCCAGGTGCTGGCCGGCGTGATGGAGGCGACCGGCGGCGTGGTCGATGTGTTCGGCCGACCGGCCCGGGACGCGCGTGCCCACACGGGCTACCTCACGCAGGCCTTCAGCCTCTATCCCGACCTCACGGTGATGGAGAACATCCGCTACCTCGGCGACCTGCGCGGCACCCCGCGCCCTGACGTCGACGCGCGCGGGCTGCGGTACCTGCGGATGTTCGACATGCACCGTTTCACGGAGCGCCGCGCGGGGCAGCTCAGCGGCGGGATGAAGCAGAAGCTGGCGCTCGCGTGCGCGCTCGTGCCCGAGCCACGCGTGCTGCTGCTCGACGAGCCGACCACGGGCGTCGACCCCGTGTCGCGCCGCGAGTTCTGGGACACGCTGGCGCACCTCTCCGCCGGGGGCCTGACCATCCTCGTGGCGACGCCGTACCTCGACGAGGCGGAGCGCTGCCACAGGGTGGCGCTGATGTACGCCGGCGCCCTCCAGCAGGTTGGCACGCCGGCGGCGCTGCGCGAGAGCCTCGGTGTGGCGCGGCTCGAGGTGCGGACGCCGGGCCTCGGGCAGGCGGAGCTGATCCTGCACGAGGCGCATCGCGACCACCCCGGCATCGTCGACGTGCAGCGCTTCGGTGACCGTCTGGATGTCCTGGTGCGTGATGAGCCGGCCGGTGCGGCCGTCGTCCGAGAGCGGCTCGGGCAGGCCGGCCTCGCGGTCACCGACATCCGGGCGGACGCGCCGACGCTCGAGAACGCCTTCGTGGCCAGACTGCGGGCGCTGGGCGGCGTGGTGGAGCATCCCGTGTTCCCGGCCCGGCGCGATCGCTCCGGCGCCGTGGGCACCGTCGCCATCGGGGCGGAGCACGTCTCGCGGATGTTCGGCGCGTTCAGGGCCGTGCACGACCTGTCGCTCCAGGTGCGCTACGGCGAGGTGTACGGGCTGCTCGGCGCGAACGGCGCCGGCAAGACGACCACGATCAAGATGCTGTGCGGCCTGCTGGACCCGTCGCACGGTGTCACGGAGCTCGCGGGCGCCCGGCGGAACCTGCGAGCACCGAAAGTTCGCCGGCAGGTCGGGTACATGTCGCAGAAGTTCTCGCTCTACGAGGACATGACCGTCGCCGAGAACCTCGCGTTCTTCGCCGGCGTCTACGGCGTGCCGGACGACGAGCGCGACGACAAGGTCGAGTGGGTGCTGCGCTTCGCCGGTCTCGAGCGCGAGAGCGATCGCATGGTGGCCAGCCTGCCCGGCGGGTGGAAGCAGCGCGTCGCGTTCGGCGCGGCCATCATGCACGAACCCGGCGTCCTGTTTCTCGACGAGCCGACGTCAGGCGTCGACCCGCTGGCGCGGCGGTCGTTCTGGAGCCTGATCAACCGGCTCGCTGACGCGGGCACGGCCATCCTGGTCACGACGCACTATCTGGAAGAGGCGGAGCAGTGCAACCGGCTCGGGATGATGGTCGCCGGAGAACTGGTGGCGGAGGGCACGCCGTCCGAGATCAAGGCGGCGCAGACGGGCACGCTGCTCGAACTGCACGTCGACCGGCCGCAGCTCGCGGCGGACTTCCTGAAGACCGTCACGGAGCGCTGGCGCGTGTCGCTCTTCGGCGACCGGCTGCACGTGATCAGCGACCGGCCCGCGGCGCCGGCCACGGCGTGGGTCACCGGCGTGCTCGCCGGGCAGGGCCTGACGGTCCGGCAGTGCCGCGAGGCGCGCTTCTCGCTCGAGGACGTGTTCATCAGCGTCGTCGAGCAGGCGCGCGAGGCCGGGAAGGTGATGGTGGAGGCATGACGCGCATCGTCGCCCAGTGGCGCAAGGAGGTCTCCCAGTTCTCCCGCGACCGGCTCGCGCTGGCGCTCGCGCTGCTGCTGCCGACGCTGCAGTTGCTGATGATGGGGCAGTCGCTCTCGTTCATCGTGCACGACATGCCGCTCGTCGTACAGGACCTGGACGGTTCGCCGGCGTCGCGCGAGCTCATCGACGGCTTCCGCGGGTCGCTGACGTTCCGCATCGTCGAGTGGCCTCCGGATCGGCAGCCGGACGAGGCGTTGACGGCCAACCGGGCGCGCGGTGTGCTGATCATTCCGGCCGATTTCTCCCGGGATCTCGCGCGAGGCCTCACCGCGGACGTCCAGCTGATGGTCGACGGGTCGGACGGCAATACGGCGGGCCTGCTGGCCGGCCACGCCAGCGGCATCACGGCCGCGTTCAACGCGAAGCACGGCGGGCGCCGCGCCGGCGGGCAGGTGGCCGCGGCGGTCCGCTACTGGTACAACCCGGGCCGCGTCTCGAAGAAGTTCTACGGCCCCGGCATCTTCGTCATGGGGCTCTCGATGTTCCCGCCGCTGCTCGCCTCGATCGCGATGGCGCGCGAGGCGGAGCGGAAGACGATCCTGCAGGTCTACGTGTCGAACATCCCGGCGCGGGACTTCCTCGCCGGCAAGGTGCTCGCGTTCATGACGGTCGCGCTGGCCGAGGCGTTGCTGCTGTTTGCCATCCTGCGGCTCGTGTTCGGGCTGAGCTTCGTCGGCGACCCGACGCCGTTTCTGGTCGCGACGATCCTGTATGTGTTCACGGTCGCGGCCTTCGGCACGATGATCGGCGCCGTCGTGCCGAACCAGGTCGCGGCCATGCAGGCCGTGATGATGGGCGGCTTCCTGTTCACGTTCCTGCTGTCGGGCCTGCTGTTCCCGCTCTCGAACGTGCCCGGCGAACTGCGCTGGCTGTCGTACCTCGTCTGGGCGCGCTACTACATCGAGATCGTGCGCGACGCGCTGCTGCAGGGTGGCGGCTGGCCGGCCGTGTGGTGGAAGGTGCTCGCGATCGGGGGCATCGGCGTCGTGTTCTTCGGCATCGCGTGGCGGCGCCTGCGGCCGATGAGGCTGGAGGTCTGATGGTTGCGCGGTTCAGGCGCTTCTGGAGCCCCGCGCTCCGGGCACTGGTGCTGAAGGAGCTGCACCAGGTGCGTCACGACAAGCGGATCCTGGTGGCGCTCGTGCTGCCGCCGCTCATGCAGCTCATGATCTTCGGCACGGTGATGAGCCCGAAGGTCACCGGTATCGAGTTGGGCGTGGTGGACGACAGCCGCACGCCTGCCAGCCGGAGTCTCGTCGCCGCGCTGAGCGAAAGCGGCAGCTTCAAGCTCGCCGCGTCCTTCGGCTCGGTGGAAGCGCTGAGCGAGGAGATCCGGCAGGGGACGGTCGATGCGGGCATCGTGATCCCGGCCGAGTTCGCGGGCGAGCTGGACCGGGGCCGGACGGCGCTGATTCAGGTGCTGCTCAATGCGATGAACGCAAATACGGCCGCCGTGAGCCAGGGCTACGTGCGCGGCGTACTGCAGAGCTTCAACCGGACGCTGACCGCCGGGGACGTCGGGCTCTCGCAGCGCAACGTCGACGGCGCGCCTCCGCGACGCGGCCTCGTGCAGCTCCGTCCGCTGTTCCTGTTCAACCCGGGGCTCGTGTCGTCGTGGTTCCTGGTCACGGGGCTCATCGGCCAGCTCCTGCTGATGAACGGCATGATCACGGCCTCGGCCACGATGGTGAAGGAGCGGGAGGCCGGCACGCTCGAGCAACTGCTGATGACGCCGCTCCGCACCTCGGAGATCATCGTCGCGAAGATCCTGCCGCAGTTCGTGCTGCTGATGATCCCGGCGTCGATCGCGCTCGTCGTGATCCGCTTCTGGTTCGACGTGCCGTTCCGTGGCAGCGCCGCGCTCTTCGCGGTGGCGGTGGCGGCGTGCCTGATGTGCGGCATCGGCTTCGGCACCGTCGTGGCCACGCTCAGTAAATCCGCGCAGCAGGCACAGCTCGCGAGCTTCTTCATCATTCCGCCGATGATGTCGCTCTCCGGGACGATGACGCCGGCCGAAGCCATGCCGGCGTGGATGCAGCCGTGGACGGTCATCAACCCCATCTATCACTTCGGCTTCATCGCGCGCGGCACGCTCATCCGCGGCAGCGAGCTGCCGGACGTGTGGACGCACCTGGTGGCGCTCGTGATCATCGCCAGCGTGGTGATGGGGATCAGTGTCTGGCGGTTCCGCCAGCAGTTGTCATGACGGCGGCCATGGCCGCCGGAGGATGCAGCGTCATGAATCGAGTGGTGATGGTGGCGATGACCGGCGCGTTCACGCTGGCCGTGGGCGGTGTGCCGCCGGTGTTCGCGCAGGGGAGTGCCGCGAGCGGTGGCGCCGGTGGCGCCGCGCAGGGCCTGACGCTGCCGCTGTCCGGCCGTCCCGGGCAGGCCGGTTCCGTCTCCGTGGTGCAGACGGCGCTGCCCGGGGCCTCGTCGAGCGTGAACACGGCGAGCCCGACGGTCCAGGCGCAGGGCGCGGCAACCGGCAGCCGGAACGGCGCGACGCCGTTGACCGGGCCGCTGGGATTCCGCGACGCGGTCGAGCGCGGCCTCGCCTGGAATCTCGGCACGGTGAGCGTGGCGCAGACCGTCCGGCAGGCCCGGAGCCAGCAGGTGCTGGCCCGGAGCGCCCTACTGCCGACGATTGGCGCAGACCTGGCGGCGACGCGGCAGCAGTTGAACCTCGCGGCGAGCGGGTTCGGCAGCATCGGCAGCCCGCTGCCCGGCTTCAACTTTCCGAGTGTGGTCGGCCCGTTTACCGTCGTGGACCTGCGTGCGCGGCTCTCGCAGTCTGTCGTGGACGTGACGAGCTGGAAGAACTTCAAGGCGGCCCGGGAGGGCGCGGCCGCCGCGCAGTGGACGAACGAGGACGCCCGCGACCTGGTCGTGCTCGCCGTGGGTGGCAGCTACCTGCAGGCGCTGGCGGCGCGCGCGCGTGTGGAGTCGGCTCGCGCCCAGGTCCAGACGGCGGAAGCGCTCTTCAGGCAGACGGCGGAGCGCAAGGCCGCGGGTGTGGCCGCGCAGGTGGACGTCGACCGGAGCGAGATCCAGGCGCTGACGCAGCGGCAGCGCCTGACGGCGCTCGTCAACGACCTGGCCAAGCAGAAGATCGCGCTGGCGCGGATGGTGGGCCTGCCGCCGACCGACGCGTACGACCTGGCCGAGCCCGTTGCGTTCGCGCCGGCGCCGGCTACGACGCCCGAGGCCGCCGTCACGCTGGCGCGCGAGCGCCGGGCCGATCTGAAGTCGGCCGCGGCGCAGGTCCGCGCGGCAGAGCTTGCACTTGCGGCGGCCCGCAGCGAACGGCTGCCGACGGTCTCCGTGAGCGGCGACTACGGCACGCTGGGCAGCTCGCTCGCGAACGGCCGCACCACGTTCAGCGTGGCCGGGCGCGTGCACGTGCCGGTCTTCGACGGCGGCCGCACCGGCGCCCACGTCCAGCAGGCAGAGGCCGTGGTGGCGCAGCGGCGGGCCGAGCTGGAGGACCTCGCCGGCCAGATCGAGGCCGACATCCGCCGCGCGCTGCTGGATCTCGGCGCGGCCACCAGCCAGGTCGAGCTGGCGCGGCGGAACGTGACCGTGACGAAGGAAGCGCTGGATCTGACGCGCCAGCGCTTCGAGGCCGGCGTGGCCGAGAGCCTCGAGGTCGTACAGGCTCAGGAAGCCGTGGCCACGGCCGAGCTGGACTACATCAACGGCGTCTTCGCGCACAACCTGTCGAAGCTGGCGCTCGCGCGGGCCACGGGCGAGGCGGACGAGCGGCTGGCGGACTACCTGAAGTTACCCTGACCGGCGTCGCGCCTCAGTCCGAGTCTGGTACGAACGCAAAGGACACCACGACCGAATCTCCGTGTCCTTTCTTCCCGCGGATGCGCGCCGGGACGGCCAGCAGCGACCGGTCGGTCTTCCGGTCTCGCCAGATGCTGGTGTCCCACGTGAGGCCGTCAACGGTGGCACGCACCGGCGTACGGCCCCACGGGCGGGTGACCGGCGGGGCGAGTCGCGTCGGCACCGGGGCAAAGGTCCACGCGGCGCCCGCTCCGGCGTGGCGAAAGAGTGTCGCCGTGAACGGGCCGCGCACGGTAGTTCCGCCGATAGAGGTCGAAGTTGCCATAGCAAGCGTTCAATAACAGGTGTCAGTGGGCAGACCTGGCCCGGTCAGAATGGGGCGCACAGTATAGACGGCCGGTCCGTCCAGGAGGAACGACGAAGGTCGGGATGAGGGCGAGCGGCGCGGGTCCTGTCGCGTACAATGGGAGCGCATGAGCGGACACTGTCGGCGGTCTCTTGTCGCCGTGATCCTGGCGGCGCTCATCTTCGGTCCGACCGGCCTTTGCGAGACCGTGATGGCGGTTGCCGAGTCGGTGGGCGCCTGTTGTCCCGTGGCGGCGGAGTGCCCGTCACACGCGGTACCTGCCGGCGGGAATGACGCGCGCGTGCGCGTTCCGCACGCCGTGCCGCCGTGCTGCGCGCTGTCCTCTGACGCTCCTCTTCCGCTCGTGCTTGCACCGGGATCTGCCTCCGCCATTGCAGTGCCGCCGCTGTCTCAGCCGTCGGCCTTCCCTGTGGTACCAGAGGTGAAGGGCATCACCGCATGCCGTTCCCGCCCCGCGCGTCCAGCTACGACGTCCCCTCACCTGCTCTTCTCCGTCTTTCTCCTGTAACAGCCTTCCGTCGTAATCCGCGTGCGCGGGCGCAGGCCCGGTGTACGTCGACGCGTGCCCGTGGCATGTCCGTGTTGAACGGGGGCTTTCATGATCGATCAGCTGATAGACATCGCGCTGCGCAACCGCGCGCTGGTGGTCGCGCTCTATGTCGGGCTCGGCGGGTGTGGCTGGTGGGCGCTCGGCTCCACGCCTATCGACGCGATTCCGGACCTCTCCGACAACCAGGTGATCGTCTTCACCGACTGGCAGGGCCACAGCCCCCAGGAAGTGGAAGACCAGATCAGCTACCCGCTGACCACGAACCTGCAGGGTCTGGCCGGTGTGCGCGTCGTCCGCTCGCAGTCGGCCTTCGGGTTCTCGATGGTCTACGTCCTGTTCGAGGACGACGTGGACAGCTACTTCGCCCGGACACGCGTGCTCGAGCGGCTGGCGCTGGTGGCCAGAGACCTCCCGGCAGACGTGATACCCGTGCTCGGCCCGGACGCCACGGGCGTCGGCCACGTGTTCTGGTACACGCTCGACAGCCCCACCCACTCGCAGCAGGAACTCCGCGCGCTCCAGGACTGGTTCGTCCGCTACCAGCTCAACGCCGTGCCCGGCGTGGCGGAGGTGGCCTCGGTCGGCGGGCAGGTGCAGCAGTACCAGATCGACGTCGACCCGAACCGCCTGCGCGCCCACGGCCTGACGCTCGGCACGCTGGTCTCGGCCGTGCGCGGCAGCAACGTGAACGTGGGAGGGAACGTCCTCGAATCGAACGGTTCGTGGGTCATCGTGCGAGGTGTCGGCCTCGTGACGTCGGTCGACGATCTGCGCTCGGTCGTGGTGGGTGGGTCCGGCGGCGTGCCGATCCGGGTGGGCAATGTGGCCAACGTCCACATCGGCAACGCCTTCCGGGTGTCGTCGCTGGTCAAGGGTGCGCACGAGGCGGTGGGCGGCGTGGTCGTGGTCCGGTCCGGGGTCAACACCAAGGCCGTCATCGACGCTGTGAAGGCGCGGATAGCACAGATCCAGCCCGGCTTGCCGCCCGGGGTCACGATCGTGCCCTTCTACGACCGGTCCACGCTCATCGAGCAGGCCGTGGACACGCTCCGGGCCGCGCTCCTCGAAGAGATCGCCCTGGTGACCCTGGCGCACGTCGTGTTTCTGATGCACGTGCGTTCCATTCTCATCGTCACGCTGCCGTTACCGCTTGCCGTACTGCTGTCCTTTCTGGCCATGCACTACGCGGGCCTCTCGGCCAACATCATGAGCCTGGCCGGCATCGCCATCGCCATCGGCGTGCTGGTGGACGCTGGTATCGTCGTCACCGAGAACGCCTTCCGCTACATCGAGCAGCACGCGATCAACACGAGGGACCGGAAGCGCGTGCTGGAAGCAGTGCGCACCTCGACGCGGCTGGTGGGCCGGCCGGTGTTCTTCTCGATCGCCATCATCCTGCTGGCCTTCGTGCCGGTCTTCACGCTGACGGGGCAGGAGGGCAAGCTCTTCCACCCGCTGGCCTTCACCAAGACAGCCGCCGTGCTGGCCGCCACGCTGATGGCTGTGACGCTCGTGCCTGTGCTGTGCTCGCTCCTCCTGGGCGGCACGATGCACAGCGAGGACCGCAACCCCCTGATGCGGGGGCTGCAGTTCGTCTATCGCCCGGCGCTGACCTTTGCCCTCTCGCACCGCGGTCTGGCCGTGGGCACAGCGGCGCTCATCTTGGCGGGCGCGCTGGCCTTGACGCGGCAGATCGGCAGCGAGTTCATGCCGGCCCTCGACGAGGGCGACCTGATGTTCATGCCGATCTCCGACCCGGCGATCTCGCTCGAGGAGAACACGGCGATCGCCGCCCGGCAGAACACGGCGCTGCTCCGCGTGCCGGAGGTAGCCACGGTCGTGGCCAAGGTGGGACGCGCCGACACGTCCACGGACCCGTCACCCCTCAACATGACCGAGACGATCGTCCACCTGAAGCCGAAGGACCAGTGGCGGCCGGGGAAGACCCTGGACGACCTGCGGGGCGAAATGGGTCGCGCGGCGGAACTGCCGGGGGTCTCCAACATCTGGACGATGCCCATCGTCAACCGGATCGACATGCTCACCACGGGCATCCGCTCCGAGGTCGGCGTGAAGGTGTTTGGCACGGACCTGGACGTTCTCGAAGACCTGGCCCGGCGCGTAGGGGATGTGGTGGCGAAGGTGCCCGGCGCCGGGGGCGTCTATCCAGAGCCGGTTACGAGCGGCGAGTACCTGAACATTGACATCGACCGGGAGGCCGCGGCCCGGTATGGCATCGGCGTCATGGACATCCAGACCGTCATCGAGCACGCCGTTGGCGAATCGGTGCTGGGCATGACGATTGAGGGCCGCCGCCGCGTGCCGATCCGCGTGCGGTATGCGCCGGAGCACCGCGCGGATCCCGCGGCGCTCGGCGCCGTGCTGGTCGCGTCACCGGCCGGACTGCAGGTGCCGCTCGGGCAAGTAGCGCGCATCACGCAGGTACGCGGGCCCGCGATGATCTCGTCGGAGAACGGGCTGCTGCTGGCGACCGTGCTGCTCAATGTTCAAGGGCGCGACATCGGCGGGTTCGTGGCCGAGGCGCGGGCGACCGTCGCGAGGGAAGTGTCGCTGCCGGCCGGCTACTACGTCGGCTGGAGCGGTCGGTGGGAGAACCAGGAGCGCGCCCGCGCGCGGCTGCAGGTCGTGCTGCCGATCGTGCTCGTCGTGATCTTCGTCCTGCTCTACCTGACCTACCGGTCCCTGGTCGAAGCGGCCCACGTCCTGCTGGCGGTGCCTTTTGCCCTCTCGGGCGGCGTGTACCTCCTCTGGGCGCTTGGCTACAACTTCTCGGTGGCGGTGTGGGTGGGCTTCATCGCGCTTTTCGGCACGGCGGTGCAGACCGGCGTGGTGATGGTCATCTACCTTGAGGAAGCGGTCGAGCGGAAGCGGCTGGCGCTCGGTGGCGTGCTGACGCGGGGGGCGCTGCGCGAAGCCGTCATGGAAGGGGCCCTGCTGCGCCTGCGGCCGAAAGTGATGACGGTGTCGACGGTGGTCGCGGGCCTTCTGCCCCTCATGTGGAGCGACCGGGTGGGTGCCGAAGTGATGAAGCCGCTGGCGACGCCCGTGCTTGGCGGCATGGTGTCCTCGCTTCTGCACGTGCTCATCGTGACGCCGGCCATCTTTTCGTGGCTGCGCGAGCGGCAGTTGGGGCTGGGCGATGAGCCCGCCGAGGTCAGCCCTGACGCCAGGGCGGGGGCCGGCTCCGTGACCGCCAGGTCGAGGGCGGGCTTGCGGGTAGCCGTGCTCCTGGGCGTGGCCGGCGTAGCGCTGGCCGGGTGGCTCCTCCGGTCGCGGATGCCGGCCTCCCGTGAGCCGGATGCCATGCCGGTCGTGCAGACCGTGAAGGCCGGCGATATCGAGGTGGTGCTGCGCGCGCCGGGTGGCGCGTTCACGCAGGGCCGCAACCGGTTCGTGCTCGAGTTCCGAAGGAGCGGTGCCGACGGGCTCGTGGATGTGGGCCGGACGCGGGCGGTGGCCAGCATGGCGATGCCCGGCATGACGATGTCCGGTGGACTCGAGGTGCAGCGGACGGACGTGCCCGGGCGATATGCCGTCACCGGCGAGTTCGGGATGGCCGGGGCGTGGCAGTGGGTCGTCGAGTGGGATGGGCCGGCGGGGAAGGGTTCCGCCACCTTCGAAGGGGGCGTGCGATGAGGATCGGGCTTGTGCGTGCCGTCGTGGCCGCGGCAGTCGTGGTGTGGCCGGCCGTTGCGCGTGGGCAGGGCCCCGCGCCGACGCCGTCCGCCCGGTTCGTGGACAGGGTCCGGGGGATCACGGTCGATGACGCTGTGCAGCGCGCACTGACGCGGGAGCCGGCACTCCGGGAGGTGCGGAGCGCCGTGGAGGCGACCCGTGGCATGCGGCAGCAGGCCAGACTCCGCCCCAACCCGGAAGTCATGGTCGAACGCCGCGACGCGCCGGCCGGCATGGATGCCCAGACGATGGCCGGCATCGAGTGGCCGCTGGAACTGGGCCGGCGCCAGGCACGCATCGCCGTGGCCGATCGGCAGGTGCGTGTCGCCGAACTCGGTGTGGCGGATCGGGAGCGGCGACTCGCGGCTGATGTCCGGTCGCGCTACGGCGCCGTCCTTACGGGTGCCCGGGTGCTGGACGTGCTGACCGAGATGGCCGAGGTCACCCGCAGGCAGCGCGATCTGGCTGCGGCCCGGGTGGAGGCAGGGGCGTCGCCGGCCGTGGAGCGGGACGCGCTAGACGTGGAGCTGGGACGGCTGGATGCGGAGGTCTTCATGCAGATCGGTCGTGTGCATGCCTCGATGGCGGAACTGCGGCGGCTCGTAGCGGCCCAGCCTGAGGATCCGCTTCTGCTGAAGGACACGCTGGAGGAGGCGCGCGGGCGCGTGACCGGGGAGGCCACCGCGGCCCTGGCCAATGGCACCGGCCGGCCCGACGTGGGCGAGGCGGAGGCGCGGGTGGCCGTTGCGGAGGCCAGGGTGGACCAGATCCGCCGCGAGGCACGGCCGGAGCTGAAGGTGTTCGGGGGCTACATGCGCATGGATAGCGGCTTCCCGCAATTCGGCCAGACGGCGACCGGCGCGCTCGAGCCGGTCAGCGGCGTCTTCCACTACGCCACCGGAGGCCTGAAGATCACGCTCCCGTTCAACCGGGGCCAGGGTGAGGCGCGGGCCGCGCGGGCAGAGCGTGCGGGCGCCGTGGCGGCGGTCGACGCCGTGAAGCTGGCGGTGGAGAGCGAGCGCAGTGCGGCTCGCGCGAACCTGGAGGGCGTGCGCGGTGCTTCGCGCGTCCTCGAAGCGACGAGGACCACTGCGAGGCGCCTGCTCGACGTGGTGGGGCAGAGCTACGAGCTGGGCCGGGGAACCCTGGCCGACGTGCTCATGGAACGCCGGCGGTACGTGGAGGTCGAACGGGCCTACGTCGAGGCCATGGGTGCCGAGTACGACGCGGCGGTGATGCTGAATCTGGCGATGGGAGGTGCGCGATGACAGGTCCTGCCGTGATGCTTAACCGCGGAGGTGTCGCACTGACCGCGCTCGGACTGGTGGCGGCCGGTGTGGTCGCGGGTTTCGTGGCGGCGCGCTGGGGGATAGCTCCCGCGCCCCCGCCGATGCCCGCTTCCGGTTCTGTGGCCCCCCCGGCCCCTGTCGCGGCGCCCGCCGCGGCCGGCGACGTCGCGATTGAATTGAGCCCGGAGATGCTGGCCCGAGCGGCAATCGTCACCGCACCGGCGTCCGTGCGGACCGTCACCACGGTGCTTCGCGTGCCGGGAATCGTGAGTGCCGACACGTACCGCCAGACCATCGTGACCCCGCTCGTGGGTGGCCGGGTCGAGACCGTGGCTGTGGAGCTGGGCGCGACCGTTCGTCCGGGGCAGGTGCTGGCCCGGCTGTACAGCCCGGAGGTCGCCGAGGCGCGCGAGCGTTACGTCTCCGCCGAGGCCATGCTGAGCGCCCACGACCGCGAGCTACAGCGCCTCGAGGGGCTTCGGACGATCGGCGCCGCCAGCCAGCAGGAGCTCGAGCAGGCGCACGCCGAGCACGCCGCCCAGGTGGCCGGGGTCGAAACCACGAAAGCAAGGCTCGCGCTGCTCGCGGCGGAGGAGGGGACCGGGTCCGCGGCATCGATGTTCCCCGTGCGGGCGCCGTCGGCGGGCATTGTCACCGCCCGAACCGCGAACGTGGGGCAGACCGTGAACCCGGCCATGCCGCTTTTCACCATCAGCGACCTGTCGTCGGTCTGGGTGGTCGCGGATGTCTATGAACGGGAGCTGGCGGCCGTGCGCGTGGGGCAAGCCGCGCGGGTCATCGCGGGCGCGTATCCGGACCAGCCACTGACAGGCCGTGTGACCTATATCGATCCCCAGATGCGGACGGAGACCCGGACGGCACAGGTGCGCGTTCAGGTATCGAACGCCGGGGGCAACCTCCGCCTGGGCATGTTTGCGGACGTGGCGATCGACCGGCCCTCTCCGAAGGCGTCGGTCGTCGTCCCGCGATCAGCCGTGCAGGTAATCGGAGACCGGCACGTGGTGTACGTGCCGGTGCCTGGCCGCGCGGGTGCGTTTGCCGAACGAGGGGTCCGGTTGGGCGAACCTGGTGGCGACGATGTGCCGGTGCTGAGCGGCCTCGCTACCGGTGAAGCAGTAGTGACCGGTGGCGGTTTCTTTCTGCGGGCCGAGATCGAGCGGCTCGGCCTACGCCCCCCGGCGCGCGATGTCGCGGCTGGAGTCCCTTCGCCGCGGCCGGCGGCACGTTCGGGCGAGTGAGCGGTTCGGCTCGCGGCGTCCGCGACGGGCTTCACGTTGGCCCGGGTCTCGACCGCACCTCGCTCAGGCCCTTGACCTGGCGGGGCTCTCACGAGCGTGCAGCGCGGAGATCAGCGGGCATGTGATGGAGCCCTGGCGCGAGCCGCAGTCCGCGACGAGCTTCTTGAGGACCGACTCGATACGTCGCAGGTCGCGGAGCTTTGACCGGACGTCGTCCAGTTTCTGTGCCGCCATGACCCGAGCCTCGCCGCAGTGTGCCCCGTCGTCCAGCCGGAGGAGCGCGGCGACTTCCTCCAGGCTGAACCCCAGGCGCTGGGCGGACTTCACGAACTTGACGCGCGCCACATCCGACGCGCCGTATCGCCGAATCTGTCCATAAGCGCGCCTGGGCTCGGTGAGCAGGCCACGTCGTTGATAGAAGCGAATCGTTTCAACGCTGACGTTGGCCGCGGCGGCGATCTCGCCGATCGTCGAATCTCCAGGCTTGATCATGAAGGTTGACTCCGTACCGAAGTACGGTCCTAACCTTAACCTGTCGAGAGGTCAACGAGAAGGAGGGTGGGGATGTCCGAGCGCCCGAAGGGTCGTGGCGCGCTGCTGGTCGGGGGGCTTACGGCGATACTCGCGTCGACCTGCTGCCTCGGTCCGCTCATCCTGCTGATGCTCGGCATCAGCGGAGCGTGGATCGGCACCCTCACCGCGCTGGAGCCCTACCGGCCTGTCTTCATCGGCTCGGCGGTCGTCGCCCTGTTGTTGGCCTATCGACAGATCTTCCGTCCGGTTGCCGAGTGTCGTCCCGGCGAGGTCTGTGCCGTGCCCGAGGTCCGGACGACATACAAGGCCCTGTTCGGTCTGGTTGTCGTGCTGCTGGCGATCGCTCTCGGCTACCCGTTCGTTGCGCCCTGCTTCTATTGAACAGGCTCACCTCATCCACAAAGGAGAACCACATGAAGAACCTGCTCCTGGCCGCCACGGTGCTGGCCGTTGTTGCGTCGTCGGCTTGGGCCGCGCCGAGGACGACCACGCTGAATGTCTCCAACATGACCTGCGTGACCTGCCCCATCACGGTGAAACACGCTCTGATGAAGGTCAAGGGCGTGACCCGCGCGCTCGTGGACTTCGAGAGGAAGCAGGTCGTGGTGTCCTTCGACGACGCCGTGACGACGCCGGCGGCGCTGATCGAAGCCACGACGGACGCGGGGTATCCGTCGTCTGTCGCACCGTCGGACCGGAAGTAGCGCCGTGCAGCCGCGGGTGGCCATCATCGGCAGTGGCGCCGCCGCGATGGCGGCAGCGATCCGGAGCGCCGAACGCGGCGCGGCGGTGACTGTCGTCGAGAGAGGAACCCTTGGCGGCACCTGCGTCAATGTCGGGTGCGTGCCCTCGAAGATCCTGATTCGTGCCGCGCACATCGCCCGGATGCGCCGCGAGAGTCCGTTCGATGCCGGCGTCCCGGCTTCCAGTGTCACGATAGACAGACGGGCACTGCTGGCCCAGCAGCAGGGCCGCGTAGAGGAACTGCGAGGCGACAAGTACGAGCGCGTGCTAGCGCGCATGCCGGAGGTCGCCGTCGTGCGGGGCGAGGCACGCTTCGAGGATTCGCAGACGCTCGCGGTGAAGGCGCCGGACGGCCGGGAGCAGCGGGTGCGGTTCGATCGGTGTCTGATCGCGACGGGTTCGAGGCCGGCGGTGTCGCCGATTCCAGGTCTGGCAGAGACGCCCTTCTGGACGTCGACCGACGCGCTGGCAAGCGAGCATATCCCGCCGCGCCTGGCTGTCATCGGGTCCTCGGCGGTGGCGGTCGAACTGGCGCAGGCCTTCGCGCGATTGGGCAGCGCTGTCACCATGCTGGCCCGGCGCACGCTGCTCGCCCGCGAGGACCCGGCCCTCGGTACTGCCCTCGCGGAGGTGTTCGCCACTGAGGGCGTGTCAGTGCTCACGCACACCCAGGCGTCCCGGATACTGCACGAAGGCGACGCGTTCGTGATCGCGACGAATCGTGGTGACATCCGCGCCGATCGGCTGCTGATGGCGACAGGGCGGGTGCCGAACACGCATGCCCTCAACCTGGCTGCGGCCGGAGTCAGGTGCAGTGACCGAGGGGCAATTCTGGTTGACGATCACCTGCGGACGACGGCGTCACACATCTTCGCGGCGGGCGATTGCACTGACCAGCCATCGTTTGTGTATGTCGCAGCGGCGGCGGGAACGGTAGCCGGGACGAACATGTCGGGAGGGGACGCGCCGCTCGACTTGGCTCGGGTCCCGGCGGTCGTGTTCACCGACCCGCAGGTGGCGACGGTCGGCATGTCGGAGACCGAGGCAGCCGCGCAGGGCATCAGGACGGAGAGCCGCACGCTGCCGTTGGATGTGGTGCCTCGATCGCTCGTCGATTTCGAGACCCGCGGGCTCATCAAGCTGGTGGCCGAGGCTGGGAGCGGACGCCTGATTGGCGTGCAGGCGGTGGCCGGTCAAGCCGGAGAGATGATCCAGACTGCCGCGCTGGCGATCAGGGCGGGGATGACTGTTCGGGAACTCGGCGACCAACTCTTTCCCTACCTGACGATGTCCGAGGGACTGAAGCTGGCCGCGCAAGCCTTCACCAGGGACACTCGGCAGTTGTCGTGTTGCGCGGGGTGAGCGCCTCGGCTGCGGCACAGGCCGAGCGGTGCGTCGACAGCCCAGCCGGCGGGACATCAGAAGAGCGCGGCGACAGCCTGGCGCAGTTCGGCTGCCGCCATCCCACCCGGTTGGTACCGTTGGACTCGACCCGCGCGATCGACCAGCACCAGCGTCGGCGTCGTGCTGACGCCGTAGGCCGCGAAGTTCTTCGCGCTGAGCGGGATCGGGATCCCGGTCAGCGTGGGGTAGAACTCGCGCTGGATCTGCCGGATATGCCGCGCTTCTTCCGTCGGCGGCACGTCGTCCCGTGAACCGATGTAGCCGTACCGCTGCGTCGGCGCCACCACGCGGAGTCCCCGGTTTCCGAACTCGCGCTGCACGGCGGTCAAGGTCTTCGCGAAGAGCTTGCAGTCCGCGCACCAGTGTGCCCAGAAGAAGAGTAGCGTCGGCTGGCCCTGTCCGGCTTTCATCCGGGCGTCGGTCAGGTATTCGTCAGTGGCGAGCGGAGGCATGGCCTGGCCCTTCAGGCCGATCAGGTGCACGTTCTTCTGGAGCCGGGCCTGGATCGACGTGTTGCCGAAGCGGTCGAGCGCCCGGTTCAGGAGCAGCAGCGCTTCGGAGCGGGCACCCTGCGCGGCGAGCGCCTGCGCCTGCACTTCGTAGGCGGCCCCGAGCGCGAGGGGGACGCTGGGCTCCTGATCCAGCGGCCGGTTCCGCAGCGCGGCCAGCACGCTCTTCTCGGTGTCGCCCGCCACGCGGAGGGCGAGATTGAACTGCCGGGCGGCCAGCGCCCCTCGACCGACCCACGAGAGGGCCAGCAGGGCTTCGGGATCGGCAGGCGCGCGCCCGACCGCGGCCGCGGCCAGCCGCTCCGCCCCCCTCAGGTCGCCAGCGGTGATCAGGGCACGGGTGTCTGCTACGAGATCGGCCGCGGCGACCCGGTGCGTGATGGCAAGAACTCCGGCGAGTGTCAACGTGGCGAGCAGGACCGAGAGGCCCGTCGCGCGTGGGGTGCGGAGGTCGGACATGGGTGCTTCCCTTGTAGCAGGTGTGCGGGCGATCCGCACGCGCAAGCGGTGGATAGTGTGAGGTTGCTCACAGCGGTCGGGCGCGATGCCGCGTATCTTCGATCGGTGAGCGGGACAGTCGAACTGTTCGTGAGTGACCATTGTCCGGCGTGCCCGGAGGCGCGCATACGGCTCCGCCGGCTCGCGCGAGGCCGCCCTGGTCTGCGCGTCGTCGAGCACGACGTGGACCTGCCGGAGGGGCGGGAACATGCCGAAGCGTACGGCCTCATCGCCGTTCCCGCGTTCGTGGTCGACGGCGCGTCCATCAGCTATGGCATCCCGACGGACGCCTGGATCCTCGGCCAGTTCCTGCGCCGGCACGTCCGCTGACGGACACGCTTCTATACTTCCCACATGGCAGCCCACACCAAGCTCTGGTACCTTGAGCGGTTCCGCATGCTCGATGTCGTGCCGGCTCATCAGCGGCAGGTCGTCGAGAAGATGACGCGGATGCTCGAGGTCAAGCGTGGCCAGCGGATCTATATCCACGGCGACCCCAGTGACCAGGTATTCCTCCTGAAGGCCGGTGTCGTGAAGATCGCCCGGCTGGGTCCGCGGCAGCAGGAAACGATTCTGGCGTTTCTCTATCCCGGGGATGTCTTCGGCGAGCTTGCGATCGTGGATCAGAGCCCGCGCGATCACGTGGCCGAGGCGCACGAGGACACCGTGCTCTGCGCGCTCAGCCGCGATCTGGTGATCCGCATTGCGCAGGAGGCGCCGGCGCTCGGCTATCACATCACCAAGGTCATGGGTCAGCGGGTGAAGCGGCTCGAGACTCGCTTGAGTGAGCTGCTCGGCAAGGGTGCCGCCGCTCGGGTGGCCCACACGCTCGTCGAGTTGGCGGAGGCCTACGGCGTACCGGACGCCGCCGGCGTGCTGGTCCCGCTTCGGCTGAGTCAGTCGGATATCGGGAATCTGGTGGGGCTGACACGCGAGACAGTGAACATCGTGCTGCAGGACTTCCGTCAGCGCGGTCTCGTGCTCGCCGAGCGGCGGGCCATCAGGATTGCCGACATGGCAGGTCTCCGCGCGGTCTCGTAGCGTTCCGCCGGTGGGGCCGGGCTCCAGAGTGGAAGCGGTTTCGTAACGAGTTCGTCCGCTGGCGCACTCACCTTGGTCGGCCATGTCGGCCGGTTGGGACACAAGGAGACGGCAGATGGCATCGACACCAACGTTCGGACGAGCAGTGGCTGGTGGGGCCGTGGGCACGGTGGCGATGACCGCCATGATGTACGGCGTCGCGCCGATGATGGGTCTGAACATGGACATCGCGGCCATGCTCGGCAGCATGCTGGGCGGCAGTTGGCTCGCCGGCATGGCGATGCACGGCCTGCTCGGGGTTGTCGTGTTTCCGGCCGCGTTCACATTCGGGGTGCGCGGTCTTCTGCCTGGCTCCGAGCTGATGCGCGGGCTGGCCTGGGGCGTCGTCCTCTGGCTGATGGCGCAGGTCGTCGTGATGCCGATGATGGGCGGAGGGCTGTTCAGCAGCGCGATGGGCGGGATGATGGCCGTCATGGGCTCCCTTGCGGGGCACGTGCTGTACGGAGGCCTGTTCGGCATGGTTGCCGGCCGACGGTAACGTCCCTCGGTCCGTCAGGAAACTCCGGGGCGGCCGATCCGCAAGGCCGTGCTTATCGGCCGGCTCGCTGCGGGCCAGCCGTCCTGCGCATGAAGCGTCGATCGAGATGGTCCTTCCAGCGGCGGACCCAGCGTCCCTCCGCCGACCAGGGTCCCCATTCGGCAAGGCTCCGGCCGTTTCCGAGATTCAGGATCCGGAGCATCCGACGGGGCTGGTGGAACAGGACCAGGGGCTCATCGGCCAGCACCCTCCTGATGTTCGCATCGAGGACAGGCCCCTGGCGCACGGCGACCACGCCAGACTTCCGCGCCCGTCGGCCGCGGAACGTGCCGGCGTCGCCGGCCACGAAGACGCGCGCGTCGCCGACGACCCGCAACGTGTGCTCCGTGACCGGGAAGCCGTCTGCGCCGGTGGGCAGGTCTGTCGCGTTGATCACCGGTGCGGGCGCGGACGTCGTGGCCCAGAGAATCGCCTCGCCCACGAGCGAACTGCCTCCGGCGGCGGTCACGGTGCCGCCGTTGATGCCGGTGACGCGGAGGCCGCTGAACACCTCAACGCCTGCGGCGGTCAGCGCCCTGAGTGCCCGGACCGACGCAGCCGGCGACTCGTCGCCGAGCACTCCGCGCTCACCGGCCAGCAGCGTGACCTGAAGGTCTGGCGAGATGCGGCGCAGGTAGATCGGCGCGCAGAGCGCCAGCTCGACACCCGAGGCGCCTCCGCCGACCACGATGAGGCGCGGCGCGCGTCCGTGGAGGCCAGCCTGCGCCTCCGTCCAGGTCCTTTCCAGCCGGTCGAGGAGCGAGGCGAGTGGCTTGTGCGGGACGAGGCGTGACGCGTCGACGATAGTGACTCCCTCGAACGACGGCTGCGATCCGACGGCGATGGAGAGGACGTCAAAGGGTACGGGTTGACCCCGGTCCAGTGTGACCGTCCGGGTGGCCCGGTCGATCCCGGTCATCGACGCGACGTGGAGCTCAGCCGACGCCGCGTTGGTGAGGGCTCCGATGTCGATCAGCGCCTCCGACGGGGCGTACTCACCTGCCAGGAGCCCCGGCACCATGCCCGAGTAGATGACGGCCGGCGTGTCGGTGACGCAGACCAGGCGGGCGTCGGGCGGTGGATGGCTGGCCCAGCGCCGCAGCACGTGCAGGTGGGCGTAGCCCATCCCGACGAGGACAACCTGTCGGACCATCAGCGAACGTGTCCGTACGCGCGCGCGAGGACGGCAGGATCGACGCCGGACCGATAGAGGATCGGCAGCACGTTCATCGCGAGCGCGAAGTAGATCGGCCGGGTCGCAAATCGACGACCCGACACGATGACATCCCGGCGCAGCGTGCGCACCAGGCCCGCGCGGCGCAAGCGCCGGCTGAACTCGAGATCTTCGAACAGCGGCTGGTCCGGAAATCCTCCCACGGCGTCGAATACACTCCGACGCGCGAAGATCGCCTGGTCGCCGTAGGGAAGCCTGGTGTACCGGGAGCGAAGATCAGCCAGCCGCACGAGCGTCGACAGAACCGGAGTTGGCGTGTCCAGCACGGTGCGGGTCGTGAAGGCGCCGCCGACCGTATCAGGGTCTTCCAGCGCGCCGGCGATGCGCGCGGTGACGTCGGCAGGCAGGCGGACGTCGGCGTGGAGGAAGAGCAGCACATCGCCGCGGGCAGCCTTGGCGCCCGCGTTCAATTGTGGGCCTCGTCCGCGCGGCGCGCTGAGAAATCTGGCTCGCGTGGCCCGCACGCACGCCTCGGTCTCGTCCTCGCTGCCGCCGTCGGCGACGACTACTTCGAAGACACCCGCGAGACGCTCCAGCGCAGCCAACTGCCCGGGGATGGCGCGCGCCTCGTTCAATGTCGGGATGACGATCGAAACGGACAGGCTCACGCCTGGTCTCCGGTCCGTCGGGATGTCACGTCGAGCTGGGCGATGGCCGCGGCGGTCGCCGGGGCCCGCCGCGCCAGGGTGGCCGGCCGCTGGCGGAGGCAGCGCAGGCCGGCTTCATCGTCGACGTCGTGCCAGGAGGCTATCGTGGCAACATCCAGCCCGAGGCCCTGCAGACGCGCGAGTGTGTCGCGGCCGGTCCGAGGCTGACTCCAGGCGAGGCCCGCGAGCAGCTGTGGCGGGCAGCGCGTGAGGCCCAGCAGGTAGAAGCCGCCGTCGTCGGCGGGGCCGAGCACCGCCTCGTGCGTGCGGAGCAACCGTCTGGTGGACGCCAGCCGGTTAGCGGGGAGGTCCGGGACATCCGTGCCGATCACGATGGCCGCTTCGTGCGAGCGCAGAGCCCGCCGCAGCACGCGGGTCATCCGGTCGCCGAGGTCGCCTGTGCCCTGCGGCCAGATCTCGGAGCCGCCCGGCGCGGCTGCCGCCATGGCGCGCACATCCGTCGTCGCGATGACACAGTCGGCCCAGTCGAGCGCGCGAACGGTCGACCAGGTGTCGCGCAGAAACGCCAGCGCGAGATCCGCCGCCGGTCCCGATCCGACCGTGCGCGCCAGGCGTGTCTTCACACGTCCAGGAAGAGGCGGTTTGGCAAAGACGCAGATGCGGATGCGGCCGCCCGGCGTCATCGGCGCCACGCGAGCAACCCCGTCAGTACGCGCCGGACGCGGGGTGTCAGGCGCGTTCGATTCCACTCGTCCCCCAGCCGCTTCCATGCCTCGGCCACGGTCGGGTAGGGATGCACCGTGGAGGCAAGGGTGCCCAGCCGGATGCCGGCTGCCATCATCAACGCCATCTCTCCGATCGCCTCACCGGCGTGGGGCGCGACCATGGTGGCGCCGAGGACCCGCCCGGCACGATCCGTCCGGACCCGGGCGAAGCCGTCGGTGGCGCCGTCGAGCACGGCACGATCGACATTCGTCATCGGCACGGTGAAGGTCGAGATATCAGCGCGATCGGCGGCCTCGGACTCCGGCAGCCCCACGCTCGCGACTTCCGGATCGGTGTACGTACAGGAGGGAATGACGAGCGCGCTGGCGCGCTCGCGACCGAAGAAGAGCGCGTTCTGGACGGCGATGCGGGCCATGGCGTCGGCCGCGTGCGTGAAGGCCGGCAGGCCTGTGATGTCGCCCGCGGCGTAGACCGCGCGATTGGTCGTACGCAGGAAGTCGTCGACGATCACGCCACGCGGTCCGGCGGTGATGCCGGCGGCGCCGAGGTTGAGTCCGTCGACGTTCGGCCGCCGGCCGGCCGCCACGAGCAGCGCATCGCCATGCACGGTACGTTCGCGCCCCTCGTGGTCGGCGACGAGGAACAGCCCCTGGGCGTCACGACCAGCCAGGCGGATGGCAGCTCCGAGGATCAGACGCACGCCATCAGACTCGAGCGCGCGGGCCACGATGGCACCTGCGTCCGCATCGTCTCTGGGGAGCACGCGAGCACTGTCGCTCACGACCGTCACCTCCGACCCCAGGCGCGCGAAGACCTGCGCCAGTTCGCAGCCAATCGGCCCGGCACCGATGACGGTAAGCCGCGGAGGACAGGTCTCCAGCGAGAAGACGGTCTCGTTGGTCAGCACGGGCACCCCCTCGAGGCCCGGGATCGGCGGCACCGCCGCTCGCGCACCCGTCGCGATGATTGCCCTCGTGAAGCGGAGCCGCGCGCCGGCCGCGTCAAGGACGCGGGGTTCGGCGAACCGGGCCCCGCCCAGAAAGACGTCGATGCCGAGACCGGCCAAGCGTGCCACGGAATCGTGTGGCGCGAGTGACAACCGCAGCGCGCGCATCCGGTGCATCACGGCGTCGAAGTCGATCGCTGGAGCGCCCGGCACCTGGACGCCATAGGCCGCGGCGCCCCTCACGCCGGCCGCGGCCCGGCCCGATCGAATGAGCGCCTTCGACGGCACGCACCCATAGTTCAGGCAATCCCCGCCCAGGCGGTGTCGTTCGACGATGGCCACGCGCGCACCGAGCGAAGCGGCCCCGACGGCACTGACCAGTCCCGCGGTGCCGCCGCCGACGACGACCAGGTTGTAGCGCGGCGCGGGCTCGGGATTGCGCCAGTCGGCCGGCCGTACGTGATGCAGAAGGGCCTGGTCCGTTTCGGCCCCCGGGCCTGTGTGGAGGGTCATACGTGCGCCGTCCGCGCAGGGGGATCGGGTTGGTGCAGTTCGCGCGTCAGCGCACGACGCGCTACCCGCGTCAGCGCGACGACGACGGCCACCGTTGCGGCCAGGCCGACGCCGGCCGAGATCTGCCGCAGCGTGCCGCCCGCGAGGTCGCCGCGCGCGAGCGTGGCCACGTCGCGGACCAGCGATCCGAGGTAGACGAACAGGAATGTCGCGGGCAGCATGCCGACAAACGACGCGGCGACATAGTCGCGGAGCCGCACCGCCGTCAGGCCGAGCGCGTAGTTCAGCATGCCAAACGGCACGAGGGGAGACAGCCGGAGGAGGACGACGATCCTGAAACCATGGGCGCCGATGGCGGCATCGATCGCGTGAAAGCGCGGATCGGCCGCGGCCCGGTTCGCCACCGCGTCCCGCAGGACCGTCCTGCCGAGCAGGAACGCGACGGTAGCGGCCGCGACGCTGACTGGCGAGACGAGCAGCGTCCCGAGCAGAGGTCCGTAGGCGAAGCCCGCTCCGACCGTCAGCACCGAGCCCGGCAACAGCAGGATCGTGACGGCGACGTAGACACCCGCATAGACGAGTGCGCCCATCGGACCGGCGTCGCGCACCCACTCCGCGAGGCCGGCCAGCCACTCGCGCGCGGGCAGGACGAGCGCGGCCTCCGCGACCAGCGACAACGCTGCCAGCACGCCGAGCGCAGGCATCCACAGCCGGGAGCGTCCGGTTACCGAATCCGGTCCGGTCGGCACGTCAGACCACGGCTCCGGAGCAGCCCGACCCGGCGCCCGCCGTGCATCCGAAGCAGTGTCCACCGGTGGCGACCCGCGCGCCTCTCAGGCCTCCCAGGTCCGAGACGTCCCAGATCGTCGGGCGTCCCTGTGGCGTCGCCGCCATGGGCAGGTCCAGCATCTGGTTGAAGTCGCAGTCGTAGAGTCCGCCATCCCAGCTGACACTCACCAGCGACCGGCACATCAGACCGGCGACCGTGGCGGGATTGAAGTGCTGGACGAGCAGACTCATGTACGCGTCCATCCGGCCCTCGCGTTCGAGCATTCCCGCGAACCGGCGAATCGGCATGTTGGTGATCGTCAGGAGGTGGTGAAAGACGATGCCGAAGCGGTCGCCGAGCGCATCGCGATACTGGGCTTCCAACTCGGCCTGCGCGGGCGGCAGTGATGCGCCGAGCGGATTGAAGACCAGATCGAGCCTGAGCGGAGACTCGGGCTGGCCGTACCCGAGCGCGTTCAACTGCCGCAGGGCCTCGATGCTGGCGTCGAACACGCCGAGGCCACGCTGGCGGTCCACGTTGTCCAGGGTGTAGCAGGGCAGACTCGCGACGATGTCTACACCCTGCGCTGCCAGGAAGCCGGCGAGGTCCTCCTGGCCCGGCTCACGCAGGATCGTCAGATTGCAGCGATCGATGACGCGCAGGCCGCGGGCTCTTGCCGCCAGGACGAGCGGGCGGAAGTGCGCATTCAGTTCGGGCGCGCCACCGGTCAGGTCGACGGTCCGCAGCCCCGGGTTGGCGTCCAGCAGCTCGATCAGGCGATCGGCCACCTCCGCGCCCAGGGCTTCGGTCCGCTTCGGTCCGGCTTCGACGTGGCAGTGGTGACACGCTTGATTGCATACGCGTCCCACGTTGATCTGCAGGGTGTCCACGACGCCTCGCGCCAGCGTGGGGACACCGGCCGACTGGAGGGCCGACTCGAACGACGGCGCGGTATCGAGGAGGGCCGGTACCATCAGCAGCACCCGTCCTCACCGGAGCAGAGCGCGGCGGCGTCTGTCGTGAGGTTGTAGTCCTCGCCCTTTGTTTCGCGCGGATCGCGCACCAGCGTGCCGCCCGTGCACGGGAACGGCCTGGCGTCGCCCTCCGCGACCGGTACGACCGGGTCGATCAATTCCACGTGCTCCCGGTACGGCGCCTGGGAGAAGACGTTGAATGTCTTGCGGCACACGGCAGTCCGCACGCCGCGCCGCAGCCGGTGCCCGTCGTCGTCGAGCACTTCCCGGAACGGGCCCTTGTACACGACCGCGTCCTTGTGGTCGAGACAGGGGCCGTCGCTGTGCTTCCACGCCACGATTGTCATGCTGCGGAACTCGATGCCCTCCACGGTACGCCATGCGTCGACCGCGCGCGACGCGATTGTCAGGGCGCGAAACCCCGCGCGCTCGAACGCCAGAAGGAACTCATCCTCGCGCAGGGCACCGGAGACGCAGCCGGTCCAGAGCTCGGGATCCTGCCGCAGATGGTCGGGCACCGCTTCGTCCGCGACGATGTCCGAGATCACCACCCGCCCGCCGACGCGCACCACCCGGAACAACTCGTCGAACATGCGCGCCTTCTGGGACGCCTCGACCAGATTGAGCACGCAGTTGGAGATGACCACATCCACGGAGCCGTCGGCGATGAGGGGCGTCTGGCGGCGCAGGCGCTCGGCTTCCGCCTCTGCCCGGGAGAAGGCTCCGACGGAGTCCGCCGGGGACGATGCGAGGTAGCGGTCGAAGGCATCGAGGTCGAGCGCCAGATCCTGGATCCGGGCCCTGGCGAACCGGACGTTCGAGAAGCCGACTGCCGCGGCGACGGTCGGTGCACTCCGGCGGGCGAGGGCAAGCATTTCCTCGTTCATGTCGACGCCGATGACCGCGCCCTCAGGTCCGACGACCTGACTGGCGATGAAACAGACCTTGCCTCCGCCTGAACCCAGATCCAGGACCCTCTCGCCCGGCTGGAGATACCGGCTGGGGTCGCCGCAGCCGTAGTCCCGTTCCAGGACCTCCTCCGGAATCGCCCTCAGGAGGGCCGGATCGTAGGACACGGGGCAGCACAGCGCGGCCTCCCTCGCCTGGGCGGCAGCGCCGTATCGTTCGCTCACCGCGTGTTCAACGCTCAAGTTGCTGAGGGCGCGCACTGACATCCGTGTGACTCCTGGGTTGGGCCGGTAATGACCCAAGGGCGGCGGGCAGCCGGGATACCGCCACCTACCGGGTATGGGTGTGCTGGCAGCGCCGGACATTACAGACTCGCGTTCAGGACACGCCGGCGGGGCTTCTTCGCGAAGCTGTGAGGTCGGTCACAGCATTGCGCCGCGCATCCACGAACAATGGAGTGGACGACGTAACAACACGACTGACGCACATCATCCAAGGAGAACGACGCCATGAACTACACCGTGCATTCCATCGAGTCCGCTCCGGCGGCTTCCAAAGATACATTGGCTGCCGTCGCAAGGGCCTACGGGTTTCTGCCGAATCTGATGGGCGTGATGGCCGAGGCGCCTGCCGCGCTCAAGGCCTACCCGACGCTGATCGGGCTGTTCGACCAGACGTCGTTCACGCCGACGGAGCGGCAGGTCGTACTCCTGGCTACCAGCGTCGAGAACGGGTGCGACTACTGCGTGGCCGCGCATACGGTGATCGCGGGCATGCAGGGCGTGGCCGGCGAGGTCGTGCAGGCGATTCGCGCGGGTCAGCCCCTTGCCGATACGAGGCTCGAGGCCCTGCGCCGCTTCACGATCGCGGTGGTCGGTTCACGGGGACGCGTCTCCGACGCGGACACCACGAGCTTCCTCGGCGCTGGATACACACTGGGGCAGGTGCTGGAGGTCGTGCTGGGCGTCGCCATCAAGACGCTGTCGAACTACGTGAACCACATTGCCGAGACGCCCATCGATGGCGCGTTTGCAGCGGCGGCGTCGCCGGCCGCGTAGGGCTCCGCCGAAGACCGCCGGACGGCGGGCCAGTCCGACCCAGGCAATCGGTGAGGTGCTGGCTGTGGCCGCCCGCACACCAGCAACCTCGTCTGTCGTCGCTCCCGAGCACCACGACAGCCGCGTCAAAGAGAGGAGCAGCACATGACCTCGTCAGCACGCCCGCCGGTTCCACCGTTCACCGGTGCGACCGCCGCGCGGAAGGTGCGCATGGCCGAGGACTCCTGGAACAGTCGCGACCCCGACCGCGTGTCGCTCGCCTACACGCCGGACTCTGCGTGGCGAAACCGGGCCGAGTTCCTCCTCGGCCGCTCGGCGATCGTAGCGTTCCTGCAACGAAAGTGGGCGCGCGAGCTGGAGTACCGGCTCGTCAAGGAACTCTGGGCGTTCGCCACGGACCGCATCGCCGTTCGCTTCGCCTACGAGTGGCACGACGACGGCGGGAATTGGTTCCGGTCGTACGGCAACGAGAACTGGGAGTTCGACGCCGGCGGGCTGATGCGACGTCGTCTCGCCAGCATCAACGACCTCCCGATTCGCGAGGTCGACCGGCTGTTCCGATGGCCCGCCGGCCCGCGACCGGAGGGCCATCCATCGCTCACCGATCTGGGTCTCTGACCGGCGCGCGCCTTGACCCGAATTCCTCAGGAATGCCGCTACAGGCATTGGACGACGGGCCTGTAACGATCGGGCCACCTCCGGCACTCACCCGGTGACGGAACGTTAGCTGTGTCCGCTCCTCGGGCCAGGTGCAGCGAACCCGGAGGAATGCTGATGCAGCCGCTCGCCGACGTCGATCAGATCGACCACGCACCTGAGGAGTCGAAGGAGCCAGGCGAAGGCCGGGCTGAAGAGTGGGCTCCGGTCAGGTAATAGCACCGTCGAGCCGCCGGCGCGGCAGAGAGGGGAAGAGTGGATGCAGCCGTGGGCATGGGGACTCCTGAACGTGCTCGTCTGGTCGGTCGGCCTGAAGGCTGTGTACGACCTGCGGCGTGAGCACGCGGCTGGTTCGCGCGCCTGGACGCTTCTGACGTGGGCGCTCTGGTGCTGCCTGGCGATGGAGGCAGCCATGCTGCTGTCTCCGTCGATTCCGGGTCTGGCCCTTGTCTCGGTCGTGACAGGAATGCTCTCCGCGGGTCTCGCGGCCGGCGGCATGATGACCCTGGTGTCCGACGTGAGGACGGGAACGGATGCGGTCGGCGGGCCTCGTGTCGGGATTCTGGGCGGGCTACTCGCCGCGGCGCTGGCCGGATCCGTTGCGGTATCGGTTGTGGCGTCAGACACGGCCGTGCGCATATCCGGCGCCCTGCACTATCTGGAGGGCGCCCTCTGGCTGGCATCGTCGGCCATGCTGGTCACCGCGCTCCTGGCCAGCCACGAGACCACGGAGAGGCAACTGCTCAGGCCGCGGCAGTTCGCGGCGGCCTTTGCGATCGCGTTTCTCGGACCCGCCACGTCCATGCTGGCCTGGCTGGTCGGCACCACGGTGCCTCGGGAGGTGACGGCGCTGCTGAGCACGTTGTTCGTGCTGACGCTCGTATCGGCACTGTACGCCATGGTCATACGCGTGCGGAGCCGCGGCCTGGCGGCCGCGACGGCCCAGGTTCACGCCTACGAGCACCAGATCCTGATCGTCGAGAAACTCGCAGCGGTCAGCACCCTGGCGGCCGGTGCGGCGCATGACCTGAACAATGCACTCGCGGCCATCCACGGTTTCACGGAGTTGCTGCTCGACACGCCGGACCTGGCGCCGTCGGTCCGGCAGGATCTCTTGCAGGTTCGTACGGCGGCCCGGTCCGCCTCGGCTGTCGCGAAGGATCTGCTGGGCGTTGCCCGAGTGCACGCGGGCGCCGGTGGACCGAGGGGTGTGAAGGACGCAGTGCTGCAGCCGCTGGCGCTGCTGGAGCGGGAGTTCCAGCGTCGCCGAGTGCAGGTAGTCGCGGACGTGCCGGACGGGCTGCCGGACGTGTCAATGGAGCCGCAGGCACTGAGTGGGGTGTGCATGAACCTGTACCTCAACGCGCGGGACGCCATGGCCAGTCGCCAGAAGGGCCGGCTCACCCTCACGGTGCGCTCCCACGGCGACGGCGTTACGGTGAGCGTCGCCGATACGGGAACGGGCATCCCCGCCTCCTTTCGGAGCCGCATCTTTCAGCCGCTGGCGAGTACCAAGGGCGAGCACGGCACCGGCCTCGGATTGTCGGTATCGCGGCGGCTGGTTGTGGAGGCCGGCGGAGACATCACATTCGTCACCGATGAGGGCGTCGGGACGGAGTTCCGAATCCATCTGCCTGCCGCCAGCCGCGAGACCTGGCAGCGGAGCGATGGCGAGCCCTTGGACGTAGAGCCGCCGCCCGGACGGGCCGCGTAGGGATCGTCGCCACCGGCGCGTCTGGCCGGACGCGCGATCGGCCAGAGAGGCGACGTGCAGCCGTGACGTCTCGTCGACCGGGAACGGCCCTGGCGCCGATCCGAGAAGGTCAGGGCGCGTCCGGCAGGTCCACATCAGCGGTGGCAGTTCTGTCTGGGCCGCCGGGTTCCCGCCGGCGATCAACGATGCGAGCCGTGCCCCTGACCACGACCTCTCCCGTGCGGCCTCATCGCGGGGCCGCGGAAGGTGCCGCGTCACTGTGATGCCTGCGCAGTCCGCGTGCCCAGCTGCAAGCGTTCACTTGAGCAGAACCGTGTCGGGAAACTGCGCGTACCAGGCGAACCAGAATGCTCGCTGCGCGGGAACCCGAGGCAGGGCAGGACCGCCCGACTCGGGCACGAGGCCGGACTCGGTGATGATCCACCGGCGGCCCGACTCGTCACGGAGCACGCGGTCGATGCGCTGCATCGGAGGTGCGATCGCGCCCTCGTACACGCGATTGGCGCCAGCGGAGGTCGTGACGACGAGGTACCGCCGGCTGCCACGCGAGAAGCTCAACAGCGGATTCCGCTTGAGGAGCCGCACGTCGATGGCGAGCGGCTCGATGGCCCCGGCGGCCGAGGGCAGTCGCAGCACGAGTACTTCGTCTTTCAGGTTCAGTCGGCGGTCCTCGGCCGGCACCGGAAACAGCAGATCGGGACTGGCGAAGTAGTCCCGGTACGCCGCGCCTTCGGCGTAGTCGCGGGAGAAGCCCGTGTTAATCGAGAGCACCGTCGTGTCGGGATGCATCTGCCGCCACTCTCGCCACGTCGTCGTGACCACCGCGCGCATCGGCAGTCGTATGCCGGACCGTGCGAGTGGACCGATCACCGGCGCGCCTTCGATGGCGGACCATAGGGTTCCGGTCTCCTCATCGAACATCAGTTTGTTCGAGCGGTAGAGCAGGCCGCTGGTGCCGAAATGAAAGTCCGCCGCGCCGACGTGGGTCTCGTACGGAATGACGGTGCCGCAGAGCGTGCAGTACACCACCGCAAGGTCGATCTGGCCCAACCGGTCCAGGGCCAGCTCATGCCACGCGAGAATCCGCTTCGGATAGGCACGGGCCACCCCGCCGACTTCGATGCCGAAGACGATGTCGGAGTCTCGAAGGTAGTTCGCCTCCGGCGCAGTGACCACGGCCGGGTTGCGCAGCGGGGGGATGCCGTTGACCATCACGCCGCCCCAGTCCACTTCGTCCAGGCGGATGCGCAGCGCGACGCCGTCGGGAAAGAATCTGGCCATTCGCGGGTCGATGCCGGCGTACAGTTGCCGCTTCAGCGCCACGTGGACTGACAGCGATTCGGACGGCAGTGACCACGTCCACTTGCGCCAGCGGACCAGGTCGTCGCCGAGCTTCTGTTTCGTCTGGCGTTCGAGAAACTGAAGGAGCCGGCGCCGCTCGGGTGAGCCGGGATCGCCGATCTCGGGTAACCCGGCCCCGGCGGACGGCAGCCGAGACCCGGAGGGCATCCCATCGCCGTCGCCGACCGGTTGAGATCGACGTGGGGGCCGGAACATCCGAGCCATGTCGAGGAGGAGCGCCGCATACCCTGGGCGCCACTGCCGCGCGATCTCCCGCAGGGCCGCCTCGGCCACGGGCCGTTCCCGGGAGGCGGCTCGGAAGAAGGTGTCGACTGGAACCTCTGCCGTCGCGACCAATGGGACCGTGACGAGAGCCAGAGCGACGACGACGCGCACGCCGAATCGGGCCATCTCGACCTCCCTACGCCAGGCGGGAAGACTTCCGTTGCCGGGACCTCACCCTGGTCGTCAGGCCGAGAGTGCGGCGTCCGCCGCCTCGACATGCGCCGCGACTGCCCGCCGCGCGGCTTCGCCGGTGATCCGGAAGTGCGAGGCCGTCCAGCGGGCTCGGCCGTCGCCGACGAGCAGCAACTGCGGCGACTCGTGCCGGACACCCAGCCGTTCCGCGACGGCACTCGATGCTGCACGGCCTGTCTGAACGCTGATGACGTAGAGCGGGACGGGGAGGCTGCCGCGAGCCTCGGACAACTCGTCCCAGGCCTGCGCGCTGATCCCGCACGTCTCGCTGTGCTTGAACAGCAGGATGGGCCCGGTCCGTGACGCAGCCAGGGCGGCGTCGACGTCTTCCGGCGTCGTCAGTTCAGGGGCGTGGCGCATGGGGTCGGTCTGGTGTACGGGCATGGGTGCTCCAGAGGGATCGCTGCCAGGTGATCGTGTCAACCGATCGTGACGCATCCGCGCCGGGCACGGCGGCGCGAAGCGCGGGAACTGTGAGATGCGTCACAACAATCATTGGCGCCCCGCGGCGATGATGCCGTCCGGATCGCGTCGGTCATGGGCAGTGACGCACTGCCGGGGTGACCGTGAACAGGAACCAGAACCGAGGGAATGACATGGCCGAAGCCGAATTCACGATGTCCCTGCCTGCCCGAACCGAGAATGATGCCGACCCGGCCGTTGCGGACGTGCTGCGTGCCGCGAGGGCGGCCATGGGCATGATTCCGAACATGTACGCGAACATGGCGAATGTGCCCGGTCTGCTGCAGACCTACCGGACGGGCTACGACGCCTTCCGCTCGGATTCCGACCTGACGCCGGTCGAGCAGGAAGTCGTCTTTCTGACGATCAGCCGGCTGAACGGCTGTCGGTACTGTGTGGCGGCGCACAGCGCCGTGGCCGACATGTCCCAGGTACCAGAGGCGGTGACCGCCGATCTTCGAGCCGGTACGCCCCTGGCCGATGCGAAGCTCCAGGCTCTGACGAGGTTCACGACAACGATGGTGGAGAGCCGTGGGCTGCCGACAAGGGCTGATGCGACCGCGTTTATCGATGCGGGCTATACCGAGCGCCACATGCTGCATGTGCTCCTCGCCATTGCTGTCAAGACCATCTCGAACTACAGCAATCATCTCTTTCACACCCCACTGGACGCGGTGTTCGCGCACCGCGTCTGGGAGGACTAGGTCCAGCGGCGTTCGCTCTGGCAGCGCGCCCGTTCACGGGCGCGCTGCTGATGGTCGAACTCCCAGGCGACCGGGTCGCCGAAGCAGCCGCCTCGTGCGGGGCGCCCGAGGCCCCTCGCAATATCGCCAAGCCGGAGCAGGGCGCGCCGGATCTGGTCGCGGAGGCGTGCCATCAGGCCCTCGACGTGCCGCCGAGCATCCGCGAAAGGACATGGTCCACGGAAACTGCGCCGCCGCCGCGTACGAGCAAGGTGACCAGGATGGAGGCCCACACGAGATGATCCGTCCACGCCGCCGGGTAGACAAACGTCTGAATCACGAGCAGCATGCCCAGGAACGGCAGCGTCGCCAGGCGGGTGCCGAGCCCGACGATGAGCAGCGTTGAGAAGACGAGTTCGTTGAAGGTGGCCATCTGCGCACTCAGCTCTGGCGGCATCAACGGCACTTTGTACTCGTCCCGGAAGAGCATCAGGGTCAGTTCCCAGCTCTGGTACTTCAGCAGTCCCGCCTTGAGAAACACGGAGCCGATGGCGACCCGCATCACCAGCTGAACGGCGGAGAAGGGGATGGCCTCGAGGCGGGCGAAGACGTTCGAGACAAGCCGTGCGGCAGGCGACGGCATGGCAATGGCGGCAGTGGTCATCGGTGCGCTCCTGTGAGTGGCGATACGCCGGTCACCAGACCGTCGTGGAACAGGGCCGCCAGAGCAGGCCCGGGCTGAAAGTCGGGATGTACGACTGCCGCGGCGGCCGCCGCCTCCAGTGAAAGACCACGCTGGACGCCCTGACGGAACGCGAACGCACCGGGCGCCAGTCGCGTGAACCAGACGCGGCCGCGATCACCGCGCGCTTCGATCCAGACGGGTTCGTCTTCAAGCGGCGCGCCGCCCTCCTCCCGTCCGGAGAGGAACCGGGTCATGAGCGTGTCGATTGGCGACCGCGCGGTCCCGTACCACGTCGCGGGCTGCAGCGTGAGGCTGCAGCCAGGCAGCGCGTCGCCCAGCGCCTGCACCGCCTCCACCGGAAGAGCCGGTGCGGAGACGCCCACGGCCAGGCGTCCGAGATGCCAGTCGAACTCGGCGAAGACCCTGGCGGGGATGCCCGGCCGGGGTTCGGCCATCTCGAGCCATGCGGGAACGCCAGATCCGTACTCCGCGATGCAGGGTGCCGCCGGCGGGTGAGCCCGGACGAACGCGCGTGCCGCGCGCTCGAGCGCGGGGGACCCCAGGAGCCAGCCCGTGGCGGGGAATCGGTTCATGACGGCCTCGACGAGGCTCGTCTCGAAGTGCCGGAGGTAGATGTCGAGCCTGCTGGCCGGATCCCGCTCGTCCGGCCGTTCGAGGAGCGTCAGGAGCGGCTCTCCGTTGCCGCTGACGACGGCGTCCCGGACGCGGCGCTGGAGGTCAGCGAGCCGCACGGCCGCACCCTTCCGTCAACGCGCGCTGCGCCCTGTCCGCCTCACGCACCAGCGAGGCCAGCGGTGGCAGGTTCGTGTCACGCTCGATGAGCGTCGGCACGGGACCGAAGAGACGGAGCGCCGTCTCCAGCAGTCGCCATGGCCCGTCATCGACGTCCCGATCGTGCGTGTCGATGATGACGATGCCGCCGTCTGGTTCGGGCTCGCGCGTGAAGCCGCCGAGGTGCAGCTCGGCGACGGCGTGCGCCGGCAGGGCCGCCAGGTACGCCTCGGCGCGGTAGCCCATGTTGTGCGCGCTCAGGTAGACGTTGCTGACGTCGCAGAGGAGCCGGCAACCCGTGCGCGCGACCAGCGCGCTCAGAAACTCCGGCTCCGTCATGTCCGAGCCTGCGAATCCAAGGTAGTTCGCCGGGTTTTCCAGCAGAAACGGCCGCCCGAGTGCGTCCTGCACCTCCTGCACGTGCGGCGCGATGACGGCCAGGGCTTCAGCCGTGTACGGCAGCGGCAGCAGGTCGTTGAGGTAGTCCGCCCCGTGCGTGGACCACGCGAGGTGCCCTGAGACGAACACCGGGTCCACCTGCTCAGCAAGCTCTTGCAGCCGGACCAGATGCCGGCGATCAAGACCTGAGGCGCTGCCGACCGACACGCCGACGGTGTGCAGCGCGATCGGATAGTCGCGGCGCAGGTCCAGCAACAGTTCGGTGGCGTGCGGGTTGGCGAGGACGTTCTCCGGGTGGATTTCGAACCACCCGACGGACGGGCGGGTGGCCACCGCCTCCTGCACATGCGGCAGGCGCAGCCCGATACCGGACCCGAGGGGAGGCGGGACGGTGTCGGTCATGGCGGTAGCCACCGGCATCGGCGTTCCTACTTGGCGGCCTTGGACGCGCCGACGAGGCGGTCGCAGTAGCCCTCGGGCACGAACACCCACGCCTTCTTGTCCCCGTCCTTCTTCGACATGCCGGCGCAGGAGTTGTTGCCCTGGGACGCACAGTCGTTCTTGCCGGCCTTGGCGATGCCGTAGCACTTCTCGGCTTTGAACGAGGGCATGGCGGCCGGCTGGGCGGAGAGGATGGCGGGGGCGGCGAGCGAGACAGCAAACGCGGAGGCGAGCAGAGCACGTGAGGTCATGATGAGAAGTCTCCCGGGGCCCGGGGTCCGGGTTCATCCCGGCCTGACCGGCCCACGCTGGAGTGAGTGCGGAAGGCGCGCCGGATGTTACAGGCGGCCCCGTGCCGGGGCTGCTGTAACGTCGCGCGGCCGGACAGCACTCATGATCGCGAGACCGTCAGGACTTCTGCGGTGGCCGCGTAGAATAGCGCGGTGGCTGTTCGACCGGATCTGGAGAAGCTGAAGAACCGCGATGCGGACGCGTTGCGCGAGGTCGTGGACCAGCACGCGCGACGGCTGTACCGGACCGCGCGGGCGCTCGGGTGCAGCGCGGCGGTGGCCGAGGACGTGACGCAGGACGTGTTCGTGACGTTTCTGGAAGCGCTGGACCGCTTCGAAGGGCGATCGTCGCTGAGCACGTGGCTGATCGGCATCCTGCGGCACAAGGTGTTCGAGCGGCGCCGTGCGGCTCTGCGCGATGATCGGCACGACCCGATTGACGAGGTGTTCGAAGCGCAGTTCGATCGGGCGGGCCACTGGACGCCCGAGGCGTCACCAGCCGATCGGCAGTTGGAGGCTCTGCAGTCCGCTGAAGCCGTGACGGCCTGCATGGCGGCGTTGCCGGATCGACTGCGCGAGGTGTTTCACCTGAGGCAGGTGGAAGATCTCTCTGCCGAAGAGGTCGGCCGCATGGTGGGATGCACGCCGGGACATGTGGGCGTGCTCCTGCATCGGGCCCGGACGCGGCTGCGGACGTGCCTGAAGGAGAAGGGATGGGGGCCAAGGCTATGATGACCTGCAAGGACGTGTCGACGCTCGTCTCGCTGGGCGATGTCGGTTCGTGGTCCGTGTCCAGGCGTCTTGCGATCCGGCTCCACCTCCTCATGTGCCGGCACTGCCGGGCGTTCGCCCGGCAGGTCGAGATGTTGACGCACGCGGCGCGCGGCACGGGCGCACGGGTGGGGCAGGAGCCTCCGCCGACGTTTGAGACGGCGATCGTGGATCGGTTGAGGAAAGGTTGACGACATGAAGATCCTTCGCTTGCGTGTACGGGCGGCAGTGGCTCTGGCGATTGTGTGTGTCGCAGCGGGCGCGGGGGCGGCGCAGACAGCCGCACCGTTGCCGGATGTGCGGTCGCTCGGTCCGCAGGTGGGACAGACGGTTCCCTCGATCTCCCTGGCGGATCAGAAGGGCGTGGTGCGCACGCTGCCGTCGCTCATGGGACCGAAGGGCCTGATGTTGGTGTTCTCGCGGTCCGCGGACTGGTGCCCCTATTGCAAGACCCAGATGGCGGAACTGCAGACCAAAGCGGAGGACCTCCGCCGCAACGGGTGGGGGCTGGCAGTCGTGACCTACGACGCGGTCCCCGTCCTGGCGGACTTCGCAGCGAGGAGAGGCATTACCTACCCGCTCCTCTCCGACCCCGGATCGGAGACCATCAAGCGTTTCGGCATCCTGAACACGACGGTCCCTGCCGAGAACAAGGCGATGTTCGGGATCCCGTTCCCGGGTACGTTCCTGCTGGATGCGAAAGGCGTTGTCACGAACCGGTTCTTCGAGCCCGCGTATCAGGAGCGGGTCACGGTGGGGAGTGTTCTCGCGCGCCTGGGTAATCGCCTTGACGTTCCCGTGACGAAGGTCTCCTCGCCGCAGATGAACGTCACGGCGTACGCCACCGACGGTGTCGTGGCGCCGGGGACGAACTTCTCGGTCGTCCTGGACGTGGAGCCCGGTCCGAAGATGCACGTGTACGCGCCGGGCGTGACGGGCTACAAGCCGATCGCGCTGACCATGCAGCCGACTCCGGGCGTTCAGGTGAAGGCCGCGCAGTATCCGAAGTCCGAGGAGTACTACTTCGCGCCGCTCAAGGAACGCGTGCAGGTCTACCAGCGGCCGTTCCGCGTGGTGCAGGACCTGGCGGTCGACGCCTCGACGGCCGGTCAGGCCGCGCTCAAGGGCGTGACCACGCTGATACTGAAGGGCACGCTCGCCTACCAGGCGTGTGACGACCGTGTCTGCTACACGCCGCAGACCGTTCCCTTGACGTGGACGGTCGAACTGCGCGCACTCGACCGGGATCGGCCGAGGCCCTGACGCACGCGTTCGTGGCGGTGTTCGGCGCCCGCGCATCGGCATAGAATGCCGACCGGAGGCACGGACATGTTCAGCGAGTTCAAGCAGTTCGCGATGCGCGGGAACGTGGTTGATCTCGCGATCGGCGTGATTATCGGCGGCGCGTTCGGCGCGATCGTCACCAGCTTCGTCGGCGACATCATGATGCCGATTATCGGCGTGCTCACCGGCGGCGTGGACTTCTCGAATATGTACGTGCTGCTCAGAGAGGGTCCGCAGGCGGGGCCGTACGCCTCACTGGATGCGGCGCGGAAGGCCGGCGCGGTGGCCGTCGCCTACGGCGCGCTGATCAACACGGTCGTCAACTTCCTGATCGTGGCCGCCGCGCTGTTCGTGGTCGTCAAGGGCATGAACGCGGCGAAGAAGCAGGAAGCCGCGGCCCCGGCCGCGCCGCCGGCGCCGCCCGAGGATGTCGTGCTGCTGCGCGAGATCCGGGACCTGCTCGCAAAGCGATAGCCACACCCGCGCGCCGCCGCGAACGTGCCCCGTCCCGCCGGGGTGCCATGGTCGCCGCGGGGGCTCCGGTTCCGCAGACCGGAAAAGCGACGCTCCGGCTTAACGTCCCGTGCAAGGCGTGGGGGCCCCCATCCCCACGCGTGTCAGTGGCCTGCGCGTCACTTTTCGTGCCTTCATGACGGTCTGCTCCACAGTCGCCCCCGCAGCGACCATGGCACCCCGGCGGGACGGCCCGTGGCCGCTCGTCGAGCGGCGGATCGTCAGCCGGCGGCGTCGGCGGCGATCGCGCGGCGCGTGTCTTCGCCGAGCACGGCCTGGGCCTGATAGGCCGGGTGGTCCACGATCAGGCGCACCACGGTGCCGTCGGTGGCGAGCAGGCCGACCTGGGTCGGCGTCAGCGCGAACTTCACGTACTGGACGGAGGACACGGCCCGTTCGTCGATCTGCCCGCGGTCGAACGTGGCCAGCACGCGCGGCGTGTCGCCCACCTGCAGCCACACGTGGCGGTCGAGCCCGACGAAGCGCGGCAGGGCCAACGCCCGCTCGGCCGGGGTTTCGTACTCGAGCATCAGCGTGGCCGAGAGTTCGCCGGGCCCCGGGATCAGCGGGTTGTAGGCACGGAGTTCGTCCTCGAGCGCGCCGGGCCGCGACCAACTGTCCTCCGCGCGCAGCATCTCCTGCACCTGGTACCGCATCGTCTCGCGGCTCTCGAAGTGGACGGAGCAGTGCCAGCCCACGAGCACGCGGCGGCGCGCCTTCTCCAGCATGATGCGCCGGCGGAACTCCGGCCGCGCGGCTTCGTACGCGGCCTTGTCGAGGATGTCGGCCGGGGTCAGTCGGGTCATGCGTCTGGCTCCGTGGCGGTCACCGGCGCAGCAACCGCGGTGGGGAAGCCGTCCGGGCGGTAGGCACGGTCCAGCACCTGCACGGGATGGAGGGGCTCGCGGCCCGAGACCTGCCGGAACTGCAGCGCCGCCAGCGGGCACTCGGTCGTCCAGGTGTCCGCGTCCGCCTCGGCCATCCCCTCAAACGCCCGCCGGCCGTTCACGATCGACGCGGCGTGGTGTTCCGTCTTCAGCGCCCACGTGCCGTCGTGCCCGCAGCACTCGGCGACCAGCTTCGGTATGACGCCGGGGATCCGGCGCATCAGGTCGCGCCCGCGGAAGCCGATGTTCTGTGCGCGCAGGTGGCAGGGGGCGTGGTACGCGACCGGACCGGCCGGCGTGGACCGGAAATCCTCGCGGAAGTGGCCGGCCTGGCGCTGCTGGAACAGATACTCCCCGAGGTCGCGCGTGGCCGCCGCGACGAGCAGCGCCTGCGTGTGGAGCGCCGGCTCCGCGGTGTCGTTGAGCAGTTCCGGATACTCCTGCCGGATCATCAGGCTGCACGTGGGGTTGACGACCGCCACGGCGTAGCCGCGGTCGACCCACGGCGCGAGCGTGGTCACCGTCGCCCGGGCGGCGCGGCGCGCCTGGTCCACGTCGCCGCTGTCGAGCGCCGGCATCCCGCAGCACGGCACGCCGGGCGTCGCGACCCGGCAGTCGTTATGGCGCAGCACCCGGTGCGCGGCGTGGCCGATCTCCGGCTGGTTCCACTGGACGTAGCAGGTGGGGTGCAGCACCACCGTGTGCGTGCCGTCCGGCGTGACGTCGGCTCCAACCGTGCGCCGTGTCCAGGCGGAGAAGGTTTCGGACGCGAACGGGGGCAGCGCGGCATCCCGGTGGATGCCGGCCGCGTGCTCCATCAGCGTCCGGTGGGCCCGGCTCCGGTTCACCGCGTTGGCCAGCATCGGCAGCGCCGTGCCCACGCGGCCCAGCGTGTCGGGATTGGCCAGCATCCGCTCCCGCAGCGGGATGCCGTGCTCGCGCCGCCGGACGGCGTTCGCGCGGAGGAGCAGCCGCGGCACGTCGAGCTTGAACTCGTGGCCCTCCGCCTCCGTGTAGGGGCACTGGGTGTAGCACTGCTTGCACTGGAAGCAGGCGTCGATCACGCGGTCCGTGACGGTGGCCGGCAGGTGACGGACGTCACCCGCCTGTTCCACCGCGTCAAAGAGGGTGGGAAAGGACTCGCAGTGCTTGAAGCAGAGCCGGCAGCCGTTGCAGAGGTCGTAGGCGCGGTCGAGTTCCTGCTGCAGCGCCGCGCGGTCCCAGTATTTCGGCTCGTTCGGGTTGTACGTCAGGCCGTCGGTCGGGGTGTACCGGATCTCGGGCAGCGGGTCGCTCATGGGCGCGTCGGGGGGAGCGCGGGCCGGCGGCGACGGATCGCCGGCCCGGCTCGCTACAGGGTCTCGAGGGCGCGCTGGAACTTGCCCGCGTGCGAGCGTTCCGCCTTGGCCAGCGTCTCGAACCAGTCGGCGATCTCGGCGAAGCCCTCCTCACGTGCGGCCTTCGCCATGCCGGGATACATGTCCGTGTACTCGTGGGTTTCCCCGGCCACCGCCGACGCCAGCATCTGGGGGACGTCCCCCAGCGGGAGGCCCGTCGCGGGGTCGCCGACCTTCTTCAGATACTCGAGATGACCGTGCGCGTGCCCCGTCTCGCCTTCCGCGGTGTCGCGGAACAGCCCCGCCACGTCCGGGTAGCCCTCGATATCCGCCTGCTTGGCGAAGAACAGGTACCGGCGGTTCGCCTGGGATTCCCCCGCGAACGCATCCTTCAGATTCTGCTCCGTCTTTGAGCCCTTCAAGCCCGCCATGTTCCCTCCGTGTCGCAAATGATCTCATCCGAGTCTAGCCCGAAGCCGAACCATTGGAACCGCCGGTATACTGAGTGGCCAGTACCAATCCCGGCAACCCAAGGTTTCCCTGAGTGACTTCTACAGCCCCATCCCGCGTTTCGTCCGCCCCGCGCGTCCATCTTGTGAACCCCAGCGCCCGCGCCTTCGGCGTGGCCGTGATCACGCCCCGCTGGCTCTACGTGCTGGCCGCGGCGACCGGCACCGAGTGGGGCGACCCGGTGATCGTGGATGAGACGCTCGAGCACATCGACCTTTCGACCATTGCCCCTGGCGACGTGGTCGGCATCGGCGTGCACACCGGCAACGCCCTCCGCGGCTACGAAGTGGGCCGGGCGGCCCGCGAGCGGGGCGCCTGGGTGGTCTACGGCGGCATCCACGCGACGCTCTTCCCGGAGGAGATGCACGAGGTCGGCGGGGCGCACGCCGTCGTCAAGGGCGACGGCGACGTCGTCTGGCCGCAGGTCGTCCGCGATTGCCTGGCCGGCACGCCGCAGCGCGTCTACGAGGGCGGCCGCATCCCGGCCGGCGAGTTCTCGAAGGCCCGCTGGGACCTGATGCCGAAGGGCCGCTACATGTGGGCCTCGGTCCAGACGGTCCGCGGGTGTCCGAAGCACTGCTCGTTCTGCTCGGTCTGGCGGACCGACGGCCAGGAGCCCCGCCAGCGCGGCGTGGACGCCGTCATCGCCGAGATCGTGGAACTGCGGCGGATGGGCTTCCGCTTCATCGCACTGGCGGACGACAACTTCTACCCGGTCACGTTCGAGGACATCGCGATGGCCCGCCGCCGGTCGGACAAGACCCGGCTGCACGAGCTGGAGGCGCTGCGCGCGGAGCGGTTCGAGCTGATGGACCGGCTGGCGCAGCTCCCGAGCGACACGGTCTGCTTCACGCAGATCACGATGGAAGCGGCCGAGGACCCGGAGTTCCTGGACGCGATGAAGCGCGCGCGGATCATGGGCGCGCTGGTCGGCGTGGAATCGGTCAGCGAGGCCGGTCTCAAGGACGTCTACAAGGGCTTCAACCTGGCCGGCGAGGAACTGGTGGCCAGGCTCAAGACGTTCCGCCGCCACGGCGTGCACGTGCTCGGGTCCTTCATCTTCGGCCTGCCGAGCGACACCGAGGACACGTTCCGGTCGACCGTGGCGCTGGCGCAGCGCGCGGACCTGACGTTCGCGCAGTTCGTGCTGCTCACGCCGTTCCCCGGCACGATCGACTTCGAGAAGTGGGCGAAGGCCGAGAACCAGAAGGGCACGGCGGTGGACGGGGTACCTGTGACCAAGCATTGGCTGATCCCCGAGTCGCGCCGGCCGAAGCTGTTCACACCGCACCCGACGATGAGCCTCGAACGGATCCGCGAGGGTGCGCAGGGCGCGTGGGACGACTTCTACAGCTGGGCCTCCGTGTGGAAGCGGTCCGGCGCGGCGGTCAAGTCCATCAAGGCGCGCGTGGCGTTCGTGCTGATCTCGAAGCTGTACCGGCAGATGTACGCCAACACCGGGATCGCGACCGACAGCGCCCGCGTGAACCGGTCGCAGAAGTGGGCGCGGCTGATGGCGGCGGCGGCCAAGCCGCTGTTCTCCGGCCGGCCGATGCCGGACCTGCAGGTGCCCGCGCCGGTGAACCGTCCGGTCCCCGTGGCGCGGAGCGCCTAGCCGCCCGCGCCCGGTCCGATGCACGCGCGGCTGCCCGACCTCCAGCCGTATCCGTTCGAGCGGCTGCGCGCGCTGTTGGCGGGCGTCACGCCGCCCGACCTCCTGCCGCTGCGCCTGTCGATCGGTGAGCCGCAGTTCCCGACGCCTGCCGTCATCACCGAGGCGCTCGCGGCCGGCATGCGCGGGCTGTCGGTGTATCCGCTGACAGCGGGGCTGCCGGCGCTGCGCGAGGCCATCGCCGCGTGGTTCTGCCGGCGGTACGGGTTGCCATCGCTCGACCCGGACACCGAGGTTCTGCCCGTGAACGGGTCGCGGGAGGCGCTGTTCGCGTTCGCGCAGGCCGTCATCGATCAGGCGAAGCCCGCGCCGCTGGTCGTCAGCCCGAACCCGTTCTATCAGATCTACGAAGGCGCGGCCGTGCTCGCGGGCGCGACCGTCCACTTTCTGAACCAGACGGCGGACCGGGGCTTCGCGCTCGACCTCGCGTCGCTCCCGGACGAGGCGTGGCGGCGCACGCAACTGCTCTACGTCTGCACGCCCGGCAACCCGACCGGGCACGTGCTCGACCTCGACGCCTGGCGCGAGATCTTCAGCTACGCGGATCGCTACGGCTTCGCGGTCGCCTCGGACGAGTGTTACTCGGAGATCTACCCGGACGAGGCCCGTCCGCCCCTGGGCGGCCTCGAAGCGGCGCAGCGCCTCGGCCGCACGGACTTCCGGAACCTCGTGGTGTTCACGAGCCTGTCGAAGCGCTCCAACGCACCGGGTCTGCGGTCCGGCGCCGTGGCCGGGGACGCCGCGCTGCTGAAGGCCTTCCTGCTGTACCGGACGTATCACGGCAGCGCGATGAGCGAGACCGTGCAGCAGGCCAGCCTGGCGGCCTGGCGGGACGAAGCGCACGTCGTGGCGAACCGGCAGCGGTACCGGGCGTCGTTCGACGCGATGCTGCCGGTGCTCGCGCCGGTGATGGACGTCTACCGGCCGGATGCGGGGTTCTACCTCTGGGCCGGCGTGCCCGGTGGCGACGACGCGGCCTTCACGCGCGAGCTGTTCCGCGCGACGCACGTCACCGTGCTGCCGGGCCAGTTCCTGGCGCGCGACGCGCAGGGGATGCAGCCGGGGCGCGGCCGCGTGCGGATGGCGCTCGTGGCGGGCGAGGACGCCTGCGCCGAGGCCGCGCGGCGGATCGCGGCGTTCTGCCTCGCTCAGGCCTGAGCCGGCACGGCCGCGCGGGCGAGGGCGCCGAGGACCCGGCGGCCGTCAGGGTCGCGCCGTGGATTGACCGGCACGCAGAGCACCGTGCCCTCCCGCCGCGCCAGCACGTTCTCGACCACCACGGCCCGCATCATCCAGACGGCCGTGGCCACCTGTCCGCAGTCCACGCCGAGCCAGCCTCGCGCGGCCAGCGGTGCGGCCGGCAGTCCCGTCTGCCGCGTGACCGCGTCCGCCAGTGCGGTCGCGGCGGCGCCGGTGCCGGAGAAGCCCTCGTCCACCATCGGCGTCACCAGCGGAGACTCCAACTCCATCTCCACGAACAGCGTCGCGATCCGTTCGCGCTGCTCGGGCGGTATGTGCCCGGACCAGTAGTGGCACGTCTTGGCGAGTGACGTGATGACGTTCTTGATTTCCTTCTCGACGCGGTAGTCCGGCCCGGCCGGCAGATCCAGCCAGCTGCCTTGCCGGCGGGCTGAGACGTTCTCCGTCACGACCGCGCGCAGCAGCCACGAGGCCATCACCTCGCGGTCGCATGTCACGCGGACCCAGCCGGGGTCGGGGGACGCCGTGGCGCGAAGGCCCGTCACCATCCGCACACCCCGGCAGATCTCGTCGACGACAGCCGCGTGGGCCTCCGGCGCGCGCGTGATGGCGGCCGGTGCCGCCGGCTCGAGCAGCGTGCCCCGGTGCGGCGGACCGCCGGCCAGCGCCAGGTCGCAGAAGGTCTGCCAGATCTCGTCCCACGCCACCCGGCCGTCGGGGCCGTACTTCAACCCGGCGGAGCCCATCGAGACCGGCTGCACGGTTTCCCACGTCTCCTGGTAGAGCGGCGGCAGCAGCGTCCGCAGGCGCGTGTCCAGACGATCCATCCCGCGTCCATTGTCGCGAATGCCCGCGCGGACCGCTACTCCAGCCAGAGGAGCAACGCCGCCCACCGGGCCCCGCCGCGCGGACCGCGCGTGGTGGGTCGGGCAAGCATGCTGGTACTATGGCGCTCACGTCATGACCACGTCCGCGCTTGCTTCCGTGATTGACGCCGCCTTCGAGCGGCGTGCCGACCTGACCGCCTCCACCGCACCGGCCGATCTGCTGGCCGCGCTGAACGACGTCGTGGGCCGGTTGAACGCCGGCACGCTGCGCGTCGCCGAGAAGATCGACGGCGTCTGGACGACGCACCAGTGGATCAAGAAGGCGGTGCTGCTCTACATCCGCACGCGCGAGAACGGCGTGATGCCGTCCGGCAGCGGGTCGCCGTACTTCGACCGGGTTCCGCTCCGGTTCGAAGGCTACGACGAGGCGCAGTTCCGGGCGGCCGGCGCGCGCGTGGTGCCGGGCGCCGTGGCGCGTACGGGCGCCTACATCGCGCCGAACGTCGTGCTGATGCCGTCGTTCGTCAACATCGGCGCCTACGTGGACGAAGGCACGATGGTCGACACGTGGGCCACGGTCGGCTCGTGCGCCCAGGTGGGCAAGCACGTCCATCTCTCGGGCGGCGCCGGCATCGGGGGCGTGCTGGAGCCGCTCCAGGCCAATCCGACGATCATCGAAGACCACTGTTTCATCGGCGCCCGATCGGAGGTCGTCGAGGGCGTGATCGTCGAGGCGCACTCGGTCATCTCGATGGGCGTCTTCATCGGCCAGAGCACGAAGATCTACGACCGCGCGACCGGAGAGGTCAGCTACGGGCGCGTCCCGTCGGGGTCGGTCGTCGTCCCGGGCAGTCTGCCGTCGGCGGACGGGACGTACTCGCTGAACTGCGCGGTCATCGTGAAGCGCGTCGACGCGGCCACGCGCGCGAAGACCTCCATCAACGAGCTGCTCCGCTCCTAACCCCGTCATGCTGCAGCCCGGCGCGGTTCCCGGCTCAGACCTGCAGGCCGCCACGCTCGACCTGGCGAAGCAGTTGATCGCCCGGCCGTCGCTGACGCCCGACGACGCCGGCTGCCTGGACATCGTGGCCGCGCGTCTGGCCGCCGCCGGGTTCACGTGCGAGCGGCTGGATCGTGGGGGCGTTGGCAACCTGTGGGCGCGGAGGGGGACCGGCGCGCCGCTGGTCGCCTTCGCGGGCCACGTCGACGTGGTGCCCGCAGGGCCGGCCGCGCAGTGGACCGGGGATCCGTTCACGCCCGTCGTGCGCGATGGCCTGCTCTTCGGGCGCGGCGCGGCCGACATGAAGGGCTCGGTGGCCGCGATGGTCGTCGCGCTCGAGCGCTGGACCGCCGCCAACCCGGCGCATCCGGGTTCGGTGGCGCTGCTGCTGACCTCCGATGAAGAAGGCGACGCCGTGCACGGCACGGCGGCGGCCGTGGAGGCGCTGGCCGCGCGCGGCGTCGCGATCGACGCCTGCATCGTCGGGGAGCCGACGTCGGTGGCGCAACTCGGCGACACGATGAAGGTCGGCCGGCGCGGGTCGCTGAACGGCGTGCTGACCGTGCGCGGCGTCCAGTGCCACATCGCCTACCCCGAGCTTGGACTGAACGCCGTCCATGCCGCGCTGCCGGCGCTGGCCGAACTGGCGGGCCTCGAGTGGGATGCCGGCACGGGGGCCTTTCCGCCGACGCGGTTCCAGATCTCGAACGTGCACGCGGGCACGGGCGCGGTCAACGTCGTGCCGGGCACGTGCGACGTGCTGTTCAACATCCGCTTCTCGCCCGCATCGACGCCAGAGGCGATCCAGTCGCGTGTGCGCGAGGTCCTCGACCGGCACGGCCTCACCTATGAGCTCCGCTGGACGCTCTCCGCGATGCCGTTCTCGACGCCGGCCGGCGCGCTGGTGGACACGCTCGCCGCGGCCGTGCGCGAGGTTACCGGCCTGACGCCGGAACTCTCCACGTCCGGCGGCACCTCCGACGGCCGCTTCCTGGCGGCCATCTCGCGCGAACTGGTCGAGTTCGGCCCCGTGAACCGGTCGATGCACGCCGTGGACGAGCACGTGCGCGTCGAGGACCTCGGCCGGCTGGCGGGGATCTTCTCGCGCACGCTCGACGCCCGGATCGCGCGGTGATCCCGATGGCCCGGCGCGCGGGGGCTGTCTGCCTGCTGACGGCGCTCGCCGCGAGTGTGCCGGCGCCCTCCCTCGCGCAGGAGGTCGACCCGCCGGTGCCGGTCGCGCCGGCCGTCATCAACCGGGACGCGGCGGGCCGCGCGACGATCCGGGCGGTCCGCGTCTCCGCGCCGATCAGGATCGACGGCACGCTCGACGAGGACGTCTATCGCACCACGGAGGCGATCTCGGGCTTCATCCAGGTCGAACCGAATGTCGGCGCGGTCGAGACCGAGAAGACCGAGTTGTGGGTGTTCTTCGATGACACCAACCTCTACGTGTCGTTCCGTTGCTGGGACAGCCACCCCGAGCGGCAGGTGGCGAACGAGATGCGGCGCGACTCGAACCAACTCGTCCAGAACGAGCACGTCTCGTTCGTGCTCGACACGTTCCACGACAAGCGGAACATGTTCGCGTTCAACATCGGGATCCTCGGCGGCCGCATGGACGGCCAGATGACGAACGAGACGCAGTTCAACATGGACTTCAACCCGATCTGGCGTGTGGCGACCGGGCGCAGTGGCGAGGGGTGGACCGGCGAGGCCGCCGTCCCGTTCAAGTCGCTGCGGTTCAAGCCGGGATCGCCACAGGTCTGGGGGTTCAATGCCAGGCGGACGGTGCGCTGGAAGAACGAGTCGTCCCACATCGTGCCGATGCCGGCGCGGGGCCTGAATGCGCTGGCGATCACGTCGCTGGCGCCGAACCTCGTGCTCGACGTGCCCGAGACCTCGCGGCTGGTCGAGGTGAAGCCCTACGCCGTCGGCGGTGTGGCGACGGACCTCACCGCGCTCCCGCCGACCCGGAACGACGCGACGGCGGACTGGGGCATCGACGTCAAGTACGGCCTCACGCAGAATCTGACGTCGGACTTCACCTACAACACGGACTTCGCGCAGGTCGAAGCGGACGAGCAGCAGGTCAACCTGACACGCTTCAGCCTGTTCTTCCCGGAGAAGCGCGAGTTCTTCCTGGAGAACTCGACCACGTTCGCCTTCGGTGGCACGGCCAGCGGCAGCGGCGACACACCGCTGATGTTCTACAGCCGCCGTATCGGGCTCGCCGGCGCCCGGGAGGTGCCGCTGGTCGGCGGCGGACGGCTGACGGGCCGGGTGGGGTCGTTCGACGTGGGGGCCGTGTCGATCCGCGCGGACGCGGAGCCGCTGTCAGGCAGTCCGGCGACGACGTTCTCCGTCGCGCGTCTCCGCCGTGACCTGCTCCGGCAGAGCAGCATCGGCTTCCTGGCTACGCACCGCACGACCGCCGGCGTGGGCCTCCCGCGGACCGCGTTCGGGTTCGACGGCGTGTTCAAGTTCTTCAAGAATCTCTACGCCAACACGTACTGGGCGAACACCCCGCGGCCGGACGGCGCGGACGGGACGACGAGCTACCGGGCGCAGGTGGACTATCCGGCGGACCGGTACGGGTTCCAGGCCGAGCACCTGCTCGTGGGCCGGCGCTTCGCGCCCGAAGTGGGGTTCGTCCGCCGGCCCGACATGCGCAAGTCGTACGTCTACGGCCGCTTCAGCCCGCGCACGGCGAAGCATCCGTGGATTCGCCGCTACGTGTTGGAGGGGTCCTCGTCCCGGATCGCCAATCACACCGGCCGCGTGGAATCCACGGCCACGATGGCCGCCTTTGCCATGGAACTGCACAACAGCGACCGGATCTCGGCGTCCGTGACGAACAGCGGCGAGTTCCTGCCGCTGCCGTTCCGCATCGGGCCCGGTGTCACGCTGCCCGTCGGGCAGTACGACTTCCTCGGCGCACGGGCGGCGTACAGCTTCGGGGCGCAGCGGAAGATCTCGGGCAACGTCTCTCTCGAGCGCGGGGCGTTCTACAACGGCCACCGCACGGTGTTCGGCGTTTCGGGCAGCCGGGTCGAGGTGACGCCACGCCTGTCGCTGCAGCCGACGGCCTCCGTCAACGACGTGCAGCTCGCACAGGGCAGCTTCCGGGCGACGCTGGTCGGCTCGCGCATCACCTACACCGTCACGCCGCTGATGTTCGTCAGCGCGCTGGTGCAGTACAACTCGTCCAACAATTCGTTCTCGACCAACACGCGCCTGCGGTGGGAGTACCTCCCCGGCAGCGAACTGTTCGTCGTGTTCAACGAGCAGCGCGACACGCTCGGCACGGGCGCGCCGGATCTCGTCGGCCGGAGCCTCGTGTTCAAGCTGAACCGGCTGCTCCGGTTCTGACGGCCGGGGAGCCCGGCCGGGACGCCGGGCCTGCTACGGCGCGGCCGGCGCGGGCGCGGGCGCCGAGCCGGTCAGGGCTTCGCACCCGCCCGGCGGGACCGGGTGCGCCCAGAATGTTTCGATTTCCCGGATGTGGTCCAGGCAGATCGCATCGCCCGCCTTCAGGCCTTCGCGCGAGAGCGTGAACGCCATGTGGGGCCGGTCGGCCGTCGGCCAGTCCACGCGGACCAGCTCGACCTCCTGGAGTTCCTCATACGGCTGCACGGAGATGACCCGCCACGCCTTGTGCGGGGGCAGCGTCACGTGGTCGACATGGAGCCGGCCGTCCTGAGGATGGGGCTGCGGCTGGGCCTGGCAGCCGGCCAGCCCGGCAGCCGCAACCACGATGGCGAGGGCCAGCGCCCCTCGCGATGCCCGTGCCGTGACACGCATCTCCATGAAGTCCTCCCTGCGCATCCTACTCCCGGTCGCGCGCGGCCGGCAGGGCGGCGCGCCTGTCCGCTCTACGCACTGCGCCGTGACGGCACCGTCCGCGACGCCTTCGCCGCGGCGCGGCCCCAGAGGCCGATCGAGAACCCGGTTTCCGGCGGCATCTGCACGAGCACGTAATCACCTTTCGGGCCTTCGATGATCGGCTCGCCGCCGAGCGCGGCCAGGCTCGCCGTCACCTCCGCGAGCCGATCCCCGACGTTGAAGTCGAGCGTGTAGACGCCGCTGCCGCCGGCGGCCAGAAACCGCCGCAACGGGCTCTCGCCGGACGGCTCGCAGTACTGCACGGCGACATTGGGCTGTTCGCAGGTGGCGACATGGATGGCCGCCTCGCCGCCTGCGCGCGCGGACGGCATGAACGGCGGCGTGTAGTGGCGCACGCGCGGGGCGGGGCCGCCGAAGATGCCCTGGTAGGTGGCGAGCGTCCGGTGGAGGTCGTGGACGAGGACACCCAGGTGCGTCACATGGAAGAACGGGCTGGACCGCGGCACTTCGACGACCGGCCACGAGTTGGCGGGGATGCCGGCGCGGTCGGCGACCGAGATGTTGACGCCGAGGTCGCTCAGGAAGTCGAAGGCCGCATAGGTGCCGTGTCCCCACACCACGCCGTCCGCCCGCTGCGCCAGCCAGCGCGACCGCGGCTCCGCCGAGTGGCCGACATAGTAGGAGAAGTGGTGGACACCCGCCGGCCGCCGCCGCGTGTACTCGGCAAACGGGCCCAGGCCGTCGGTGCTGGCCACCAGCTCGAGCACGAGGTTCTCGAACCGCCATGCGCAGACCTGGAGCCCGTACCGCACGCCTTCGCGCATGATCTCGGTCGTGCTGACGCCGGGGACGGGCGTCCCGAGCACGCCGGCGAGCAGGCGCCGGGTGTGTTCCATCGTGGCGGTCGCGAGGGCGAGGTGGACGCGCGGGTGCCCCCAGACGAACGCGCCGGGTTCATCGGCAGGCTCCGCCGCGGCACCGGTCGTTCCGAGGGCGGCGGGCGGTGCCGAGGCGGGCGCCGGTGGCCTGGCGCCGGTGGCCTCGGTCCAGGCTTCCAGTGCCTTGAGGTGCGCGTGCAGCGCGTGACCCGCGACCGTCAGCCGATACCGCGGATGGCCCGTCTGACCGGGCCAGGCCCCCCGCGCCACGATGCCGTCGGCCTCCAGATCCCGCAGGACGCGCGTCAGCATTTTCGGCGTGACGTGACAATCGGCCAGCAGATCGCTGAAGCGGGCGTCGCGACGGGCCAGCAGGTCGATCACCGCGGCCGTCCACTTGTTGCCCAGCCCGTCGAGGAGCCGCCGGAGTGGACCGCTGACGGCCAGGGGAGGCATCAGGCAGGAAATCTTAGAACAGGAGCTTTCATAAGTGAAACAGGTTGTGACATGTCAGAGCCGTGGGCATAATCCGCCCCGCCTTGCCGGCAGGTGCCGGGAAGGGGGCCACGTCCTCCGGACGGGCCACTTGCGGTTATCAGGGGAGGAAGAGCTATGGGCATCGGCACGCGTCGCGCCGCTGGGCTGTTCGCGGCGGTCTTCGTTCTGCTGGGCGGGGTGTCACACGCCCTCGCGCAGGGGTCCACCGGTTCCATCGCCGGCAACGCCAGGGACACATCCGGCGGCGTGCTGCCGGGGGTGACGGTTGAGGCGGCCAGTCCCGCCCTCATCGAGAAGGTCCGCACGGCGGTCACCGACGAGCAGGGCAACTACAAGCTGACGGAACTGCGGCCCGGCACCTACACCGTCACGTTCACGCTTGGGGGCTTCGCCGTCTACAAGCGCGAAGGCATCGAGATCAGCGCCGGGTTCACCGCGCCGGTCAATGCCGAGATGAAGGTCGGGTCGCTGGAAGAGACGGTGACGGTGACCGGGGCGGCCCCGATCGTCGACGTCCAGAGCACCCGCACGCAGTCGGTCCTCAAGGCCGAGACGCTGGACGCGCTGCCGTCCTCGCAGCGGGATACGGTGGCCCTGGCGTCGCTGACGCTCGGCGCGATGCCGTCCAGCCCGGGCCGCAACGACGTCGGCGGCGACCGCGGCGAGCGCAGCACCGGCATCTCGATTCACGGCACGCGCGGCGACGACGGCCGCCTCAACTACGAGGGCATGAACACGAACGTCTTCTACGGCGGCGGTGGCGGGCAGCAGCGCACCTACAAGTTCAACACGGTCATGGTGGCCGAGTCGGTGGTCGACACCGGCGGCAACTCGGCCGAGACGGAGACGGGCGGCGGCAACGTCAACATGGTGCCGAAGGAGGGCGGCAACAGCTTCAGCTTCTACGGCAACGCCAACTACACGAGCGCCGGCCTCGCCTCCGGCAAAGTGCCGGACGCGCTGATCGCGCGCGGCAGCACGGCCGACCAGAACAGCATGAAGCAGGTGTGGGACTACGGCCTCGGCGCGGGCGGTCCGGTGGTCCAGGACAAGTTGTGGTTCTACACCGGACACCGGATCTGGGGCAGCCAGAGCTACGTGGCCGACAACTACTTCAACAAGTCGACGAACTTCTACTCGTACGTGCCCGATCTCGACCGGCCGTCGTTCGTCGACATCTGGACGCGCGACTTCGGCGGACGCCTGACGTGGCAGATCAACTCGAAGCAGAAGCTCTCGATGGAGCACCACTACCAGCAGTCGTGCGGCTGCTGGGAGGGCCTGGGCGCGACCTCCGCGCCGGAATCAACGCCGGCCTTCGTCTACACGCCGCACTACTTCAACCAGTGGACGTGGACCTACCCGCGCACGAACCGGCTGCTGATGCAGGCGGGTGCGTCGCTGATGCGTGCGCAGGTGCAGTTCACCAGCAAGGGCTTCGCCGACGTGCCCGGCCGCCTGACGGTCACGGACTTCAACCTGCCCGGCCGAGGCTTCTACACGTGGGGTGGCGTGGCGCAGCAGTTCTTCCCGATCATCTTCGATGACGGCGACCCGCAGCGGCAGGACAACTTCAACTGGCGCTTCGCCTCGTCGTACATCACCGGCACGCATGCGCTGAAGTTCGGCACGCAGGGCCTGCGCGGCACGTTCAACACGCGCGGCCACGCGAAGAACGGCGCGGGCGAGGAGATCGGCTACTCGCTGAACCTGTTCAGCGGCTTCCCGATCCAGGTCACGCAGTATGCGTCGCCGTTCATGGCCGACGGCCGCATCAACAGCCAGGCGCTCTACGCGTCGGACCAGTGGACGCTGAAGAAGCTGACGCTGAACATGGGCGTGCGCTACGATCACTTCAACGCCGGGACGCTGCCGATCGACGTGCCGGCCGGACCGTTCATCTCGGCGCGCAGCTATCCGGCCGTAAAGGACATTCCGAACTATCACGACGTGACCTATCGCGTGGGCGCGGCGTATGACGTGTTCGGCAACGGCAAGACGGCCATCCGTGCGTCATGGGGCCGGTATCTCGTCGGCCTCGGCGGGCAGCAGTTGATGTCGCTCGCGCCGTCCAACTCGATCATCGCGACGACGACGCGGCCGTGGTTCGACGCGAACCAGAACTACGTGCCGGACTGCACGCTGACCAACTTCGGCGCCAACGGCGAGTGCGGCCCGATCGCGAACCCCGGCTTCGGCGTGCCATTCACAGCCTTCACGTGGGATGACAACGCGCGGAAGGGCTGGGGCGTGCGCGAGTACAGCAACCAGTGGTCCGTCTCGTTCCAGCAGGAAGTGGCGTCGGGCTTCGGCATCGCCGCTGGCTTCTACCACACGGACTTCAACAACACGCAGATCGCGGTGAACACCGCACTGGACGCGTCGGCATTCACTCCGTTCTGCGTCACGGCGCCGACCGACCCGCGGATCGGGCCGGCCAGCGGCAGCCAGGTGTGCGGCAACTACAACCAGACGTTCGCGACCAAGGCGGTGATCCCGACGACGGTCTGGTATCGCGTCGAGGATGCGCCGATCGCGGGCCTGGACGGCGCGCGGACCGAGGTCTACAACGGCGGCGATGTGTCGATGAGCTGGCGCTTCAAGGGCTCCGGCCTGCTCTCGGGCGGCCTGTCTCTCGGCAAGTCCGTCACCGACGTGTGCTTCGCCAACAACCACCCGCAGATCACCGGCAACATCTCGGCCGGCAGCGTCACGGCGCTGGGCGTGCGGTCGGACAGGTACTGCACCAATGACGCACAGTCGCTGTGGAACGGCATCGGGTCGCAGGTGAAGTTCCAGCTCGTCTATCCGCTGCCCGCGGACTTCGTGGTCGCGGCCACCGTCAAGCACCTGCCAGGCATCCCGCAGACGTCGACGGTGACCTACACCAACGCGGCGCTCGTGCCGGCGCTGGGCCGCAACCTGGTCACGTGCGCGGACGCGACGAGCGCCTGCACGCAGACAGTGAACATTGACGTGCAGCAGCCCGGGACGCTGTTCGACGAGCGGCTCAACCAGGTGGACCTGCGCGTGACGCGGCGCTTCCGGTTCGGCAAGTTCCGCCTGCAGGGCGTGGCCGAGGTCTACAACGCGTTGAACGACCGCGTGTCGCAGGCGAACACCGCGACGTGGGGCACCAACGCCGCACCGGGCGTGTTCGCGCAGAGCGGCGTGTTCCTGCGTCCGTCGCTGCTGCTGGGCGGACGCCTGTTCAAGTTCGGCGCTCAGGTCGACTTCTAGGTCGGGCACGGCGAACGGGTCTACTGGCGGGGGAGTCCCCGCCGCCGACAGGACTCACGGAAGCCGGCGGTCGCGGTGTCGCGGTCGCCGGCGTTTCTCTGTACGGCGGCGCGTGTCGGAGGAGACGGGCCGGGCGGTGCTGCGTCCACCCGATCGTCAGCGGGCGAGGTCCGCGATGAAGCAGCCGACGGCCTCCGTCGTTCGGAGCGGGGGCGTGCGGCCCGCGGCCAGGGCGTCGAGCACGTCCTCGAGGTCGCGCTGCGACGGCGCGGGCCGTTCGATGCCCACGCTCGCGTGGCGGTCGTCGATGCGGCCGCGGTAGACCAGGCGTCCCCGCGCGTCGAACACCGCCACTTCCGGCGTGATCGAGACGCCGGTCCTGGCGACCAAGGCATGCGAGGCATCGTGCGCGGCGCGCGGCGGCAGGTTGTAGTCCTTGAGATGCTGCCGGATCGTCGCGGGCGTCTCCGAGGGGTTCGGGTAGACGGTGACAAACGAGACGCCCCTGCCGGAGAAGCGATCGAACAGCCGCCGCACCTCCGGTGCGTAGCGGTTCGAGATGGGGCAGTCCGTGCCGACGAAGACCAGCACGACAGCCGTCACGCCCGGCTCCTGCAGGGTCACGGGCTTGCCGTCGAGGTCCGGCACGGGCGGCTGCGGGCCGGCCGGGGCCTTCGTTTGCGCGAGCGCCTCGAGCAGTACCGGGTGGCGCGGCTGGGCGACGAGCGCCTGCTCGAGTACGCCGATGGCCTCGCTTCCGGCATTCCGGTTCGACAGGAGGCGCGCCAGATTCACGGCCGCGGGCACGTGTCCGGGTCGCACGGCGAGCGCCCGGCGGAGGTGCGTGACGGCGGACTCGGTCTCGCCGCCGGCTTCCAGCACGGCGGCCAGCGTGGTCCGTGCTTCGACGAGGGTGGGCTTCAGGTCGACCGCGCGCTGGAGGTACTGCCGGGCCGCGGCGGCGTCGCGGCGGGCGAAGGCCACCTGGCCGGCGTTGTAGTTCGCGATGGCGTGGTCGGGTGCCAGCCGCGCCGCGGCCTCGAAGACCGCCGCGCCGTCGTTGAAGCGGCTGGTCTGCATGTAGATCGCCCCGAGCGACAGGCGCCCTTCGATGTCGTTCGGGTCGTCGGTGACCCGCTTCTCGAGCTCGGCCGTTTCGATCGCCAGCGTCTTGCGCTGGATGCTGGCCTGGAGAGCCGGCAGATCGCGCGGGTTGGCCGGCACGAGTTGGAGCAGCAGCTCGCACATCTCGTCGTCGGCGTCCGGCCCGAACGTCACCCGCTGCGGAGGCGTGTGCGGGTTCCGCGGGCTCTCCGCCGAGTTGTCGTAGGTGAACCGCATGTCCAGCCGCGTGCCCGCGGGCAGCGAGACGGGCTGGGCGTAGTCGTAGTCGTCCTGCCAGTTGAAATCCCAGGACGGGATGTGGAGCAGCGTCACGGGCTCGGCATCAGGAGCGGTGGCGCGCACGAGCATCGTGCGTCCGAGGTAGTGCGCGTGGGGCGCGATCCGGTGGAGCGTGGCCGCGACCGGCAGCACGAACGAGTCGGTGACGGTGTAGTTCCGATCGCCGGCCGGGATGTCGAGTGTCCGCGCCCCCATCTGGAGCATCGCCGGCGTGAAGGCCGGCGGTGTGTCCGTGAAGTAGAGGCCGACCGAGACCTCCACGCGCTCCGTCTTGCCCGACGGCCGCAGGTGAAGCTGGACGACCAGGTCGGTACCCGGCGCAAGCGGCCAGGCCGTGGCTTCACGCTTCGTCCGGCGGCCGGCGGCCCACCCCAGGAAGAAGCCGTCGGGGAACCGCGCGCCTGGCGTGTCCATGCCCGAGTAGCCGGGACCCGGTTCGTCCTCATCGAGACCGCGGGACGTGCCCGTGTCGTCCACCATGATGCGGGCGTGATGGACGACGCGCGGGTTGCCGGGCCGCAACTCGACCGCCTGCACGTAGCGCAGCGCGGGGATCGGCACCGGCAGCACGAAGTTTCTGAACGAATCGGCGCCACCGCCCGGCAGGTCGAACGGACCGGGCATCGTGACCACGAGGTCCGGCTCGCCGAGCTGCCAGCCGGCCGTTGCCGGCGGGGGAGCCGGGAGGTCGCGCGTGTCGCCCTCGACGGAGCCGTCCGCGACCCACTGCTGCAGCACGCGCCGCTCGCGTTCGTCGAGGTGGCGTGCGCCCTTGAGTGCCGGGCCCTCTGGCAACGGCTGCCACGGCGGCATCACACGCCGCTCGGTGACCTGTGCGATCAGGCGCGCCTTCGCGCGCGCGTCCGCATAGCCGATCAGGCTGAACGGCGCCGCCCCTCCGGGGCGGTGGCATTCCACGCAGTGCTGGTAGAGGACGGGTGCGACGTCGCGGTTGAACGTCGTCTTCTGCTGCGCGGCCGCGGAGTCTGGCGGGACGCAGAGGGCCCCCAGCGCCGCAGCGCTGACGACGGTGAAGGTGTGAAGTGCCGAGGGGGTCCGCGCCACTGCTGTTGCCCTGAGGGCCTCAGGATACCGCCATCCGGTCGGGGCGGCCGGCGGGCGTAGCCCGCCGGGCTCGGTTGGACGCGGCTAGTCCGATCGCGTGGCCAGCCAGCCGTCGATCGACGGCCACGTCTGACGCCGGGCCTGCCCGCCGGCCACGATGCCGATGTGGCCGCCCTTGAAGCGCATCACTTCCTTGTCGCGGCTGCCGACCTTGTCCATGACGGACTCGGACTGGCACGGCGGCGTGATGTGGTCGCTCGTCGCGATGACGTTCAGCAGGTTCGCCTTGAGCCGGCTGAGGTCGACCTGCTCGCCCCGGATTCGCAACTCACCCTTGATGAGCCGGTTGTTGCGATAGAAGTCGTCGATCAGTTGCCGGAAGGCGCCGCCGGCGATCGGCACGATGTCGGTGACCCACGTGTTCATCGCGTGCCACGCCTCGACCGCGCCCGGGTTGTCGAGATTGTCGAACAGCTTCACGTAGCTGGTCACGTAGTTGTCGACCGGCTTCAGCGCACGGGCGCCGTAGTCGATCATCTCGCCGGGCATGTTGCCGAACGTCGCCAGCACCTTGTCCAGGTCGAAGTACCGCTCGTCGGTCCAGCGCGCGAACGTCAGCGACGACTTCTCGGTGAAGTCGAGCGGCGCCGTCAGCAGGATCAGGTTACGCAGGCCGTCGTCCGGCCGGAGGCTCGCGTAGATCGTCGTCAGGATCGACCCGATGCACCAGCCGAGCAGGCTGAACTCGTCCGACCCGGACACGGCCTTCATCTTCCGGACCGCGCGCGGGATGTATTCCAGCGCGTAGTCGTCGAACTTCAGGCCCTTGTCCTCCGGGCCCGGCGTGCCCCAGTCGAGCAGGAACACGTCGTAGCCCTGCTGCAGCAGGTACTCGACGAAGCTGTGGCCCGGGCGGAGGTCCATGATCGACGCGCGGTTCATCAGCGCGAAGACCAGCAGCAGCGGCACCTTGTGCCGCTTCTCGGGCGGGACGACCGGCGTGTAGTGGAAGAGCTTCGCCTTGTTCAGCGTCCAGACCACTTGCTTCGGCGTCTGGGCGATCGGCGCCTTGCTGGTCAGGACCTGGTTCAGGGCCTTGGCGCGTTCCTGGAATGCTTCGGCGGGATTGACGCTGGACGGGTCGGCCACCTGATAACTCCGCGGGAATCGAACGGTCAACGGGACGGGACGGTCTTCTTCTTCGGGCTCTTCGGGGCCGTGGCGCGCGCGGCCGGCTCGCTGCGCTCGCGCAGCAGGCGGTCCAGCTTGGCGTCGATGTCGTCGAGCTTCATCTCGACGTTGGTCAGGCGTTCCGCGAGCGAGATGACGTCCGCCTTCGAAGGCATGCTGGCCTGCTGCAGCGCCTGTTGCATCGACTTCTCCAGCGTGTCCCGGAACGGGGACGACGCCGTCAGGTAGGCGTCCAGCAGGGCGCCGGTGGCCTGGGCGTACTGTTCCGTGTTCACCGCGTCCACCATGGCCTTCGACCAGACATCGAGAAACGAGTCACGGCTTTCACGCCAGGCGGCGGGGTCGAACGGATTCGGGAACGGCGGCTGATTCTGGCTCATACATCCTCGCGAACGTCCGGATTCAGGCTGTCAGGGCCGGCCCGTGGCCGGCCCCGACCGCAGTCATACCCGGGAGTATAGGCGGGCTTACGCCGCGTGGGTACGCCCGAGGGCGGACTTCTGCGCTTCGAGCACGGTCTCGACGCCGCGATGGAACGTGTCGAGCGCCGCCTTGCCGGACGCCTCGACCTGCTGCGTCGCAGCATCGAACGCGCTCTTCTGGGCGGCCACGAAATCCGCCGCCTGCTTCTGGGCCGTGGCGACGATCGTGCCCGGCACTTCGAAGGCCGCCGCGAGGCCGGCCAGCGTCTTCGCCACGGAGTCGACGTTCTCCGTCACGAGGCGCGACACGGTCTGCACGCGCTCGACCATCACGTCGGCGGCCGCGTGCTGGGCCTGCGCCGTCTTCTGCCAGGCATCCTCGACCTGGGCGAGCCCGGTCTTCAGCGCCGCCACGGCGTCGCCGTTCTGCTGGGCCGCCTTGTCGACCGCCTGCCGGCCGGTCTCAACGAACGTCTGGATTCCCTTGATGTACTCCGCGAAAAACGCGTCGATCTGCTGTGTTGCCGCCATCGTCCACTCCTGTTGTTAGAATCTTCCGGGTTGACGCCGCGCGATGCTGCGATGCAACATACTATGCTGCAACGCAGCAACAGTGTCAAGCGGCACTGCCAGGCGGGCGCCGTTCCGCCCCTTTTCGAGGAAAGACCAGCAGATGGACCGACAGGCTGTCGTCATCAAGAAATACGGGAATCGGCGGTTGTACGACATCACGCACAGCCGCTACGTGAACCTCGACGAGGTGGCCCAGATGGTCCGGGACGGGCGTGACGTGCAGGTGTTCGACGCCACGACGGGCGAGGATCGTACCCGCGCCATCCTGACGCAGATTGTGGTGGAGCAGGCCAAGGGCGACGAGTCGCCGTTCCCCCTCGACGTCCTCAGGCAGATGGTCGCGGCCACGGGGAGAGCCACCAACGAGGCGGCGCTCACGTACATGAACGCTGCGCTGGAGCTGTATCAGAACGCGTATCGGACCATCTCGCCGATCGCCGGGGCCAAGCCACCCGCCCCAGCCGCGGCGCCGGCGCCGCCGACGGCCCAGGCTCCCGCGGCCGGGCAGGACATGAGCGGGTTGCTCAAGCGCCTCGAGGAACTGGAGGCGCGCCTGGGAGGCACGGGGAAGCCCGGCAAGCCGGGCACCCCCCGCCGCGGCAAGAAGCGCTAGAAGTGGTAACCCCCGCCGCAGATCAGCACTTCGCCCGACACGTAGTCTGAGAGCGGCGAGCAGAAGAACAGCACCGCGCTGGCCGCTTCCTCCGGCGTGCCGACCCGCCCGAGCGGGCACCGCTTCGCGGCCTCCTCGAGCAGCGCGGGCTGGACGCCCATGCCGATCTGCTTGCCGTGGATCGTGATCTGCGAGTCGGCGCCGCCGAGCGGCTGCACGAGCCTCGTGCCGATCAGGCCGAACCCGACCGCGTTGACGTTGACGTTGTAACGTCCCCACTCCTTGGCCATCGTGCGCGTGAGCCCGATCACGCCGGCCTTGCCCGACGAGTAACCGGCCTGTCCCGGGTTGCCGTCCGTGCCGGCGATCGACGTGATGTTGACGACCTTGCGCATCACGCGCTGTCCCTCGGCGGCTTCCTTCTTCGCCGCGCCGCGGATGTATTCCGAGGCCGCGCGCATCATGCGGAACGGGGCGACCAGGTGGATGTCGAGCATCGCCTGGAACTGCTCATCGGTCGTCTTCTGGATCACGCTGTCCCACGCGTACCCGGCGTTGTTGACCACGATGTCGACGGCGCCGAACCGCTCCAGCGTCGCGGCGACGAGGGCATTCGGCAGCGCCGGGTCCGTCAGGTCGCCCGCCAGCGCACCCGCCCGGGCACCCGAGCCGGTCAGCAGCGCCTCGGTTTCGCCGAGAACCGTCGCGTCGAGGTCGTTCACCATCACCGCCGCACCGGCGGCGGCCAACTGCGCCGCGATCGCGCGCCCGATGCCGCGGCCGGCGCCGGTCACGATTGCAGTCTTACCCGCGAGAGAAAAGGCCATGAGAGGGGTTCCTTTCCGAAGTTGGGGATTCAAAGCCGCGTCATTGTATTGCAGTTGATGCCGCAGTGCGACATAAGGTGCGTGCAGTGCAGCATGCCGGACGCAGGCGCGTGCTGCGACCCTCACAAGGCGACGAGAGGGTCGTCAATTCCTGACAACCCATGAGCCGAGGCGTCGGCAAGGCTTGACACGATGGCCGGGCCGCCGATAATTCCAGCCAAGCGGTGACAGGAACTCCCTGATTTCACTGTGCGTTGGCGTCGGTTCGTGTCGGCTGGGCGCACTTCGGTGCCCGGTCAGAAAATGGTGGGCGGTCATGGTCGGACACCCGGTATCGGAACTGAAAGTCGGGCAGGTGGCAGA
>JBFXBH010000003.1:0-80119 GCA_050183355.1 Vicinamibacterales bacterium
TCGGGTTCGCGGGGGAAGAGCGCCATGTGCGGGTCCGACTATAGCCTCAGGCGTACAGGAGGTCCAGCACCCGGATCGTCGACCCGTGGGCATGGGCGGGGCCGGACAGGTGGATCCCCTGGACCAGCCCCCTGACGCCGCGGCCGACTTCGGCCGCAATCGCCACGCCCTCCGCGGCGGTGGCGGCCGGATCGGCCTGGCGCATCCGCTCGACAACGGCCGGCGGCACCTGGACGCCCGGCACCTCGTTGGCCATGAACTCGGCGTTGGTCACCGAATCGAAGGGCCAGAGGCCGGCGAGCACCGGAATCCGGAAGGATTCGATGGCCTTCATGAACCGTTCGAGCGCCGCCACCTCGAACACCGGCTTGGTCATTGCATACTCCGCCCCGGCCTCGACCTTGTACGCGAACCGCCGGACCTCGGCGTCGAGGATCTCGGCGCCGGGGTTCACCATGACGCCGACGTGGAAGGCCGTCGCATGGCCGATCGACTGGCCGCCGATGTCGTGACCGTGATTGAGCCGGGCGACGACGTTGGTGAGCCCCACGGAGTCCACGTCGAACACCGTCGTGGCGTCCGCGTAGCCGCCCACGCTCCGGGCGTCGCCCGTGACCAGCAGCACGTTCCGGATCGCCAGCGCGTGCGCGCCGAGCAGGTCCGACTGCATGCCCAGCAGGTTGCGGTCCCGGCACGAGTACTCGAGCACGGTCTCCACGCCGGCGCGCTGCTGCAGCAGGACGGCCAGCGCGAGCGGGCTCATGCGGGCGCCACGCGGGCCCCCGAAGACCGTGACCGCGTCCACGCCGCGGGCCTTGAGCGCGCGGGCGTGCTCCACCGTTTCCGCCGAGTCGAAGCCCTTCGGCAGCGGCAGCGAGACCACGGTCGCGAACCGCCCCTCCGCCAGCGCCTGCGCGAGCGCGGACTTCTCCGCCCGGGGCACCACGGCCAGCACCGGTTCGACCTCATGGTGGGCCGTGCCGCCGCGCGCCACGCGTGCCGCCTTCGCGAGGCCACTCGACTCCAGCGCGCGCACCGCGCCGGCGATCTGCCGGATGTGGTCCGGGCTCGTGCCACAGCAGCCGCCCACCAGGCGCACGCCGGCCGAGACGAACCGCCGCGCGTAGCTGGCGAAGTAGTCCGGTGAGGTCAGGTAGATGTTCCGGCCCTCGATGTCCCGCGGGCGGCCGGCGTTCGGCTGCGCCGACAGCCGCGTCCGGGTCACGGCCGCAATCCGCTCGATGGTCTCGAGCATGGGCGCCGGCCCGATGCTGCAGTTGACGCCGATCACGTCGGCGCCCAGCGCCTCGAGCGCCGGGGCGAACTCCTCCGGCGGCGTGCCGTCGAGCGAGTTGCCGTCCTCCTCGATCGTCATCTGCGCCACGACCGGGAGTGCACAGGCCGCGCGCACCGCGCGGATGGCCGCGCCGAGCTCGGACAGGTCCCGGAAGGTCTCCAGGACGAATAGGTCGACGCCGCCTTCGAGCAGCGCATCCACCTGCTCGCGGAAGAAGGCCTCTGCCTCGTCGACGCCGGTCTTGCCCCACGGTTCGATGCGCACGCCGAGCGGCCCGATGGCGCCGGCCACGAACGCCTGGCCGCGCGCGGCCGACCGCGCCAGCCGTGCGCCCTCGACGTTGATCTCGCGCAGCCTGTCGGCCAGTCCGAAGCCGCGCAGCTTCACGCGGTTCGCGCCGAACGTGTTGGTCTCGAGGACGTCCGCCCCTGCGCGCACGTACTCGCGGTGCACGCCCGACACGAGGTCGGGCTGCGAGATGTTCAGTTCGTCGAAGCAACGGTTGACGAAGACGCCGCGGGCGTAGAGCATCGTGCCCATCGCGCCGTCGCAGACGAGCACCCGCTGATCGAGCGTCTCAAGAAATGTGGCCATCGTGGATGGCGGCGTCGTGGAGGCGCTGCCGCCGTGCGGCGCGTGGGACGACTACCCGCGGCTGGCGGCCGGCGCGGCCGGCGGCTGCACGAGCAGGTCGGTCTTGTCCCAGACGAAATCGTTCTTGTTGTAGACGGCCAGCTCGTAGTCCTTGCCCATGAAGATGGCCGACACCGGGCAGGCCTCCTCGCAGTAGCCGCAGAAGATGCAGCGGGTCTTGTGGATCTGGTAGACCTTCGCGTAGCGCGGCCCCGCCATCACCGTGCCGTCGTTCTCGGCCGGCTCCAGGTAGATCGCATCCGCCGGGCACGCCACGGAACAGAGGCCGCAGGCGACGCACTTCTCGAGGCCGTTCTCGTCCCGCATCAGCACCTGCTTCCCGCGGTACTTCGGGAACATCGGCACCTTCTGCTCCGGGTAGTTCACCGTGACCGGCTTCCGGAACATGTGCTTGAGCGTGGTGGCGAAACCGATGATGAAGGGCTTGATCATGGGGCTGAGGGTCGATTCTATCACCTACAATTACAGCCCTGATGCCCCAGGGCCCCCGGCTGCTCTCGGCGGACCAGTTCCTGCTGACCGAACTGGTGGCCAAACTGGCCGTGATGGCCGTCACGGCCACGATGGTGGCCCGCTACCGGCGCTTCCGCCACATCCTCATCTTCGAGCGCCGCGCCTGGCCGGACCGGCTGGTCTTCGCGGGCGCCATCGGGATTCCGCTGGCCGTCGGCGTGCTGGCCCGCCTGCTGCTCGGCTACCAGGCCGCGGACCTCTCTCTCGAGGGGGCCTTCCTGGCCGGCCTCATCGCGGGGCCGTACGCAGGGGCGCTCGTCGGCCTGCTCGTCAGCGTGCCCGCCCTGGCCATCGGCGGCGAGTTCATCGCGCTGCCCGTCGTCGTCGGCAGCGGGTTCGCCGGGGGCGGCCTGCGCGAGGTCTGCCCGAAGGAGGCCATCTGGCTCTTCACGCCGCTCGTGTTCGTGGACCTGCGGCGCCACCTGTGGAACTCGGTCCGCCGGCTCGAGGCCAACTGGCAGCTCGTGCTGATGCTCTCGCTCGTGGCGCTGGAACTGCTCCGCCAGGGGCTGGGCAGCCGCTTCGGCGTCGACCGGATCTTCTACCTGCAGACCGGCACGTGGTGGATGACCGGGCTCGTCGTGCTCACGACCGTGCTGGCCGTGGCCACGCCCATCCGGATCTGGAACAGCGCCCGGGTGGAGCACCGGCTGCAGGAGCAGGAGAAGCTCCTGCTGACGGCCCGCGTCGAGGCCCTGAAGAGCCAGATCAACCCGCACTTCCTGTTCAACACGCTCACGTCCGTCTCGTCGCTGATCCGCACGAACCCGGACACGGCCCGGACCGTCATCACCAAGCTGTCCGGCCTGCTGCGCCGGCTGATCCGCCAGCACGAACACTTCGTGTCGCTGCGCGAGGAGCTGGACGCCGTGGACGAGTACCTGGACATCGAAGTCGTCCGCTTCGGGCCCAAGCTGACCGTGAAGAAGGAGATCGCGCCGGATACGCTGGACATCATCGTGCCGAGCATGCTGCTCCAGCCCCTCGTCGAGAACTCCATCAAGCACGGCCTCTCGCGGAAGATCGGCCCCGGCTGCCTGACGCTGCGGAGCCGCCGCGAGAACGGCCGCGCGATCATCGAGGTCAGCGACGACGGCATGGGCATGCTCGTCGAGCGCCTCAACGAGCCGATGTCGAGCGGCATCGGCCTCGCCAACGTGCGCGAACGGCTGCGCGTCGTCTACGGATCGGCCTACCAGCTCACGATGACCAGCGAACCCGGCAAGGGCACGTGCGCCCGGATTGAAGTGCCCGAACTGACCGACGCCAAGGCGCTCTCCGCATGACGGCCCTCCGCACGGTCATCGTCGACGACGAGCCGCTCGCCCGCGAGGACCTCTGCTTTCAGCTCACCGAGCTGGGCGAGGTGGACGTCCTGGCGCAGGCCGGCAACGGACCGGACGGCCTGGTGGCCATCGAGCAGCACCGGCCGGACGTGGTGTTCCTCGATGTCCAGATGCCGGGTCTGACCGGCTTCGAGGTGGCCCGCCGGCTGCTGGATCTGCCGGCGCCGCCGAACGTGGTCTTCGTGACCGCCTACGACCAGCACGCGATCGAGGCGTTCGAGGTGAACGCCGTCGACTACCTGCTGAAGCCCGTGGACGCCGCCCGCCTGGAACAGGCCCTCCAGCGGGTGCGCCGGCGCCTGGCGACCGCCCCGTCCGCCGACGTGCCCCTGAACGACCAGCTCGCCCAGCTCGTGCGGGCCATGGCCGGCCGGCCCGAGCGCCGGGAGCAGGTGGCGGTCAAGGTCGGGGAGACGTTCACGCTGGTCCGGGCCGACGAGATCATCTACGCCTCCCTCGTGGACGAGTCGATTACCATAGTGACGGGGTCAGTCAGCGGGACGTCCAACGACCGGACCCTCGATGAGCTCCAGGCGCGGCTCGACCCGGAGGTCTTCTGGCGGGTCCACCGCTCGCACCTGGTGAACATCAACAGAATCAAGGAGATCGTCCCGTGGTTCAGCAGGAACTACATCCTTCGGATGAAGGACGCGAAGGGCACGGAGATCCCGGTCAGCCGGTCGCAGACCCGCCGGTTGCGGGAGTACCTGAAGCTCTGACCGCGCCGCTGGAGACCTCCGCCGACCCGATCGCCCTGGAAGTGGCCGACGGCCCGGCGCTCGCGGACGACGCCGGCGCGGATGCCGTGACGCACACGATCGGCTCCGGCAACCTCGGCGTGGACGCGGACCCGGGCCCGGTGCCCAGGGACCTGCAGCCCGTCGCCGCCGCGGCCCTCGCCCGGTTCCGCCTGTGGCGCGACGAGGTGATCGCCTGGTTCAAGACGCTCGCGTCCGCCGCCGTGTACGCGACCCTGATCGTCACGTTCGGCTTCCAGGTGGCGCGCGTGGAGGGCCAGAGCATGGCGCCCACGCTCGAAGATCAGGACCGCCTCATCGTCAACAAGCTGATCTACCGGCTCGCCGAGCCGCGGCGCGGCGACATCGTGATGCTCTACTACCCGCTCAACCCGGACAAGAGCTTCGTCAAGCGCGTGATCGCCGAGGAAGGCGACACGGTGCGCATCGTCGACGGCGAGGTCTTCGTCAACGACGTGCCGCTCAGCGACGAGTTCATCGCCGAGGAGTTCCGGAGCCACGACGACTACGGGCCGACGGTCATCCCCGAAGGCTACGCGTTCGTGATGGGCGACCACCGCAACAACAGCTCCGACAGCCGCCACTGGGGCTTCGTGCCGAAGAAGTACATCATCGGCAAGGTCCAGGTCCGCTGGTGGCCCCTGCCGCAGTCGCGGGTGTTCTGAGCCAGCCAGGATGGCGTTCACGCTCAGGCGAACGCTCCTCGTCACGTCGAAGGAGGACGCCGACCGGAACCGCCCGGCACTGAAGTTCTGGCTCTCTCGCCCGCCGGCCGAACGCATCGCCGCCGTCGAGTTCCTCCGCAGGCAGGTCCATGGAGCTGGCACCAGACTTCGACGAGTTCATCGCGTCGTTGAATGCCCGTGGGGCTGAGTTCCTGATCGTCGGCGCCTACGCCCTGGCGCTGCACGGAGCTCCGAGATTCACCGGGGACCTCGACATCCTCGTACGCCCCACGCCGGAAAACGGCCGACGCGTGCTCGACGCCATCCGTGACTTTGGCTTTCCGATCGAGCACCTGTCGCCTGAACGGATCGTCGACGCTCGAACGCTCCTCCAGATGGGCGAGGAACCGATTCAGATCCACGTCATGAGCGCGATCAGCGGCGTGAGCTGGGATGAAGCATGGGCGGACCGTGAGATGGGACCGTGCGGCTCCCAGCAGGCGGCGTATCTCGGCCGCGCCTCGCTGTTGCGGAACAAGCGGGCCGCGGGCCGCCCGAAGGATCTTGCCGACATCGATGCGTTGAAGGAGTCCGGAGACTAGCCGCCGAGAGCGGCCTCGACGGAGGCGCCCAGCCGGTCAGCCTGGCGCTCGTAGCCAAACGCCGCGTTGGCGTCCCGATGCAGGCGCGCGCGGTCGGTGCGAATGGCGTCGCGTCGGGCGATCCAGTCATTGAGCACAGCCGCGAGGCCGGCGGCGTCACCCGCGGCATAGAGCGCACCGCTCTCAGGCACGAGCGCCAGCGCCTCACGCTGCCCGGCCGTAGCACTCGCCGCCACGCGGAGGCCGTTCTGCGCGTACTCGAACACCTTGTTGGTGATGGTCACATCCCGGCTGCGCCAGGTCTGGCCTTCGAGCGCCAGGCCGACGTCGTGTGCCGCGATCGCCGGGGACAACTGGTCCGGCGGCACCACGGGCTCCAGATGGACGCGCTGCCAGAGGTCGGGACGCACCATGCCGCGGAGCCACGCGGCCGCCTCGGCCGACGCGCGTGCCCGAATCTCCACGCGCCACTCGCCCCGCAGCAGCGGCAGGGCCGCGCAGAGATCGTCGAGTCCACGGCGAGGCCCGAGCGTCTGCGAGAACCACACCAGGCGGAGCGCCGGATCCGTCGGTGCCGCCACGAGTGGCCGGGTGGTCAGGGAGTTATAGATCGTGAGCGGAGCCGGGCATCCATACGCCTCCGCCAGCGCCGCGGCCATCGCATCGGACGTCGCCGTGCGATGCACCGCCTGCCGCAGCACGGTCGCTTCGAGCCGGCGCAGGTACCGCTGCTGCGCCTCGCCGCCCCAGTCCGATCCGGCGTCGTTCTCGGAGTACCAGTCTTCGATGTCCACGCCCACCCGCAGGCCGTCACGCAGCAGCTGCGTGGCCACCCACAGCGCCGGCTCCAGATGGACGATGGTCAGTGCGGCCCGTTCGGCCCGGGCCGCGGCGAGCAGGCGCGGCACGGCGTAGCCCAGCGCGTGGGGGCTCTCGATCCCTCGCCGGACCAGGGCCCTGCCGAGGCGCGACTGCGCGCGGCGCCAGGTCCAGGCCAGCCTGCGGTCGAGCGTTCCACCGGTCAGGTCCGCGGCCACCCGCAGGCGCCATCGGCGCTGGGCGAGCATCTCCCGGTCGAGCGAGGCCTGAACGGGGTCGAACGAGACACCGATGACCGTCACGTCGTGGCCACGGGCGGCCAGCGCGTCGGCCTCGCGCCAGACCCGCGGGCTGGTGCAGAAGTGGCTCGTGGTGACGATGGCTACTTTCGCCATGCGGTCGCACGGCGATACGTGCCGGACCGGCCCCCGCGCTTCTCGACCACCGCCAGCCCGTCGATGACCATCGTCTTGTCCACGGCCTTCACCATGTCGTAGACGGTCAGCGCGGCCACGGATGCCGCCGTCAGCGCTTCCATCTCGACGCCGGTTCGCGCGGTGGTGCGCACGGATGCCTCGATCCGGTACCCGCGCCGCGTGGCGGTGATCTGCACGTCGGCGTGCGAGATCGGCAGCGGATGGCACAGCGGAATCAGCGCCGACGTCTGCTTCGCGGCCATGATGCCGGCGAGCCGGGCGGCCTGCAGCGGGTCGCCCTTCTTCACCGCACCCGTGCGAATCGCCCGCCGGGCCTCCACGGTCATCGTGATCTCGCAGCGCGCGACGGCCACGCGATCGGTGACCGCCTTGTCCGTGACGTCGACCATCGTCACGCGGCCCTTCGCGTCCACGTGCGAGAGCTTATGGGCGGCCATTGGTGGCGCTGCCTCCGCTGGCGAGGTAGAACGACAGGCTTTCGAGCGACACGGTGAAATCCACGCTCTTCACCTTCACGTTGGAGGGCACGGTCAGCGAGACGGGGGTGAAGTTCAGAATCGCCTTGATGCCGAGCGCGACGAGCTGGTCGGCGACCACCTGCGCGCTGGCCACCGGGACGGCGATGACGGCGATGTCCAAGCGGCGCCCGATCCGCTTCAGGTCGCGCATGCCGTGGATGGGCACGCCGCCCTTCGACTGCTGTCCGACCTTGTCGACGGCGGAATCGAAGAGCGCCACGATCTCGAAGCCTTCGTTCTTGAAGCCGGCGTAGTCGGCCAGTGCGAGCCCGAGGTTGCCGGCGCCGATGATGGCCACGCGAAGGCTCCGGTCCAGTCCGAGAATCTGGCGGATGTGCCGCTTCAGATCCCGCACGTAGTAGCCGACCCCCCGGACGCCGAACTCGCCGAAGTAGGCCAGATCCTTCCGGATCTGCGCGGCGTTCAGCCGGAACTGCGCCGCAAGCGCCTGCGACGAGATCGTCTGCACGCCGGCGGCGTCCAGTTCCGACAGACACCGCAGATAGACGGACAAGCGGTTGGTCGTGAACTCCGAAATCTGATCCGACGAGGTCCGACGCTTCTGGGACACCTTCACGGGTCTGGCGATTGTACCGAAAGCCCGGCCCCGGTTAGACCCGCCCCGTACAATCGGAACATGCGGCTGTCCCTTGGCATGCTGGCCCTGCTCCTCGTCGCCGTCGCACCGTCGGCGCAGGCGCCCGCGCGGCTCACCACGCTCGACGGCCTCCGCCAGTTTCCGTCCTACTTCCACCTGCAGACGGTCGTCGTGCGCGGCACCGTGGCACGGACGGACGCCCGTATCTCGCTCCGGACGGAAACGCACGAGATGCGCCTGCTGCTGCCGCCAGGCGCCGTGGCGCCCACGGGCGCGGCCGAGGCCCGCGGCACGTTCGTCGACGTGGGCAAGCTCGAAGCCGGCGACCCCCGGCTCACGGGCTACGAGCGGAGCGCCGGGGACACCTGGCCCCGCCCCGGCGAGGAGCTGCTGCTGCGCGTGGACCGCATCAGCGAGGTGCCGGCCCGTTCCGCCCTGACCCTCCGCACGCTCGCGCTCGAGCCCTGGAAGTACGACGGCCAGAGCGTGACGGTCGTCGGCCAGTTCCGCGGACGCAATCTGTTCGGAGACCAGCCCGGGGCGCCACGGGTCAGCACGTCGGACTTCGTGCTGAAGCACGGCGATGCCTCCGTGTGGGTCACCGGTCTCCGGCCGAAGGGCAAGGGCTTCGACCTCAACGTCGAGGCGCGGGTGGACAGCCGCTACTGGCTGGAGGTGACGGGAACGGTCCGGGCCCTGGAAGGCCTGGTCCGCGTGGAAGGCACGCGGGTGTCGGAAACCACGCAGCCCGACGTGCTGACCAGCGAGCGCGAAGCCCCGGCCCCGCCTCCCCCGTCACCCCCCGTCGAGGTGGTCTTCAGCGATCCGTCACCGGACGAGGGCGATGTCGCGCCCACCGCACGGCTGCGCGTGCAGTTCTCGCGCAACATCGACCAGGCCACGCTGGCGGACCAGGTGCGAATTGCCTACGCCACCGACACCGACCTGAAGGTACCGGACTGGAAGGTGCGCTACGACGCCGGCGCGCACGCGATCGAAATCAGCTTCACCCGGCCGCTCGATGCGGACATGCCCGTGAAGCTGGAATTGCTGGGTGGGATTCGCGGCTTCGACAAGGTGCCGCTCGTCCCCTGGACGCTGACGTTCAGGACCGCGCAGTAGCGCCCGGCCCCGCCGCCTTCTCCTCGTCCAGCAGCTGCTGAATCGCCGCGCGGACGCGCGCGATGAGCGCCTCCTTGTCGGAGATGCCGAGGCCGGCCGTGGGAATCGGCTGGCCGACACGCACGCGGACCGTCACCGGATAGACGAACGCGCTCCCCTTCCGCATGGCCGCCCGCCCACCGGTGACCGCCACGGGCACGATCGGGACCTGCGCCTGGAGCGCCATGATGAAGCCGCCCTTCTTGAACGGCAGGAGTTCGCCGGTCCGGCTTCGCGTCCCTTCCGGGAAGATCAGGAACGAGCGCCCGGCGCGGAGCGCGTCGGCCCCCTTCGCGATGGAGGCCATGGACCGCGTGCGGTCGCCCCGGTCGATCGGCACGAAGCCGCCGACGTCGAACACGGTGCCCATGATCGGGAACTTGTGCAGTTCGGCCTTGTAGAGCACGTGGAGCTGCGGATGCAGCACCTTGAAGAGCACGGGCGGGTCGACGTTGCTCTCGTGGTTCGAGCAGAACACGACCGCCGTCGGCGGCACGCGCTCGAGCCCCGTCACGCGGTAGCGGATGCCGGCCGACCGGAGCGCCAGCCAGGTGCCGGCGTGACCCAGCCGGTACAGGCCCCACTTCCACCGGAACACTACGGCGATCAGCAGGCCGAGGGGCCCGGCGATCGCGATGTAGACCAGCGTGATGAGGTAGGCAAAGACGGATCGGACGGCGGCCATCGGGACTCTCTGTACAACAAAAACCCGGGCCGGTGGCGTGCCGGCCCGGGCTCACAGCATCGGAGTGGTATGAGGGCTACGATGCTCGAGCGGCGGCCCGCCGCGGCGCCGCGGCGCTCGCGGGGAGCACCTTCGCCTTGGCGGCCTTGGCCGTCTTGGCGCGCGCGGCCGAACGGGCGACGTTGCGTGCCTTGACGACGAAACACTTCTCGAGGGCGCTGTCCACCTGCGCCTCGATCTCCACGGCCTTCGCCCGGATGACCTCCGAGATCTCGGACACGATCAGGGCCCGGGCCCGATCCAGCATCCTCTTCTCGCGGAACGAGAGGCTCTTCGACTTGGCCAGGAACGTCAGACTCTTCAGCACATCGGTCATGTCGTAGATCGACCCGGTGCGCATCTTGTCGGAGTTGTCCTTGAACCGGCCCTTCCAGTTCTGGTGGTTGTCGATCTTGCCGTCGCTCAGCAGGCCGAAGATCCGCTCGACTTCCTCGTCCTCGATCGCCTTCCGCAGTCCGACGCCGTCCACGTTCGCCACGGGGACGAGCACGGTTGTGTCATTGCCGACGATTCTGAGATGGAAGAAACCGCAGGTCGTACCAAGAATGGTCTTCTCTTCGATCCGTTCAACGATCCCGAGACCATGGTTCGGGTAGATGACCTTGTCACCAACCTTGAAAGTCACGCGTCCCCCGTTGTGGAAATAGCCTGGATGGTAGGAAGAAAACCCGCCGAAACTGCGTTCATTATACGGGGCCTTGCGGCCCATCCGCAACGGAATAGGGCCGAAAACAGGCCATTTTCTACAGTTTATCCCCCGTTCTGGCCCGTCCACCGCGCGGCCGTGACCACCGCGCCGCACCCGTGTGAGGAGCTAAGTCCGTATTGGCGAGTGAGTTGGAACGAACCTGCCGGCAGGATTCTGTCATCGTCAAAACAATGACGATAGACGGTCGTCTCTGAGTTGCCCCTGGGAAACCTCAGGGGAACGGCGGGTCAGCCGGGGACAGGGGAACGCCGGGCGGGGGTGGGCGACTGGCCCGGGGGTCAGGCTCGCGCGAGCGCGAGGTCCACGATCTCCATGACGAGCTGCGGATAGGTGCGGCCGCTCTTTCTGGCCGCCATGGCCAGCTCGGCCCGCGAGCTGAGCCACGGGTTCGGGTTGACCTCGATGACCTGCACGGCGCCGTCCGGCTGCAGCCGCATGTCCACGCGGCCGTAGTCCCGCAGTTCGAGGGCCTGGTAGGCGGCGATGGCCGTGCGCTGCGCGAGGGCGACCGTCTCCTCCGGCAGGTCGGTCGCGATGCTCGACTTCGTGTCGCGATAGGCGCGCGTGCCCTTCCCCCACTTCACCTCCGCCGAGGCGATCTTCGGCGTGCCTTCCGGCAGCTTCGAGAGGTCCAGCTCGATGATCGGCAGCGCCTCCGGCTTGTCGTTGCCGAGCACGCCGACGTAGAGTTCGCGGCCCTCCACGTACTCCTCGATGAGCACGGGCGAATCGAAGTGCTGGTGCAGCCAGTCGATGCGCTCCATCAGCTCCTTGATGGAGCTCACCACGGCGCTGAACTCGATACCGATGGACCCGTCCTCGCGGGCGGGCTTCACGATGACGGGAAACTGCAGGTCGTGCGAGAAGTCCAGGCGGCCGCGGAAGCTCCGCGCGAAGACGGGCGTCCGGATCCCGTGGAACGCGAAGATCTTCTTCGCGATGGCCTTGTCCTGCGCGAGCATCAGCCCGTGCGTGCCTGAGCCTGTGTAGCGCTTGCCGAGCAGGTCGAGGTAGCCGGCGATCTTGAAGTCCGCGGTGTCGTCCTCGCCGAAGGACTCGGTGAGGTTGAAGATGAGGTCGCAATCCAGGCGGGCCAGCGCCTGGAGCCCTTTCGTGCTTCCGTCGAGTTCGACGAGGAACGCCTCGTGGCCCTGCTTCGTGAGCACCTCGGCCACCTCCTCCTCGACTTCCTTCCTGTCGAGGGTGCGGGTGACCGGGGCGTTCTCCGCGGCCGCGGCGTCGTCGTCCTCCTCGACCGTGATGCGGTCGTAGAGGACGGCCACCTTCAGCGTGCTCATGCGTCTGGTGGCCGATTCTACGCGGAAACGCGGCTCGGACTTACGCCGAGCACTCTCCGTCCATGACCTCCGGATTGAAGTCGCCCTCCTGATCGAGGTCGCGGTAGTCCTCGTCCCTCGCATCGGCGGCCGTGATGCCTTCAAGGTCGCCAAGCAGCCGCTTGGCCTCCTCCATGCTCATCCGGCGGAAGAAGTCGGCGGCGCGCTCGCCGTCCAGATGATGGTCGCGGTAGTGCACGACGAGCCGCTCCACGGTCTCGGTCAGCCGGCGCACCGGGATCTTCGCCACGACACGGCCGAAGTCGGCGCGCTCGGCTCCGACCTGTCCGCCCACCATCACGAAATACTGGGGCACGGCCTTGCCGGCCAGGCGACGGACGCTGCCCTGAAAGCCGATGGTGGCGATGTGGTGCTGACCGCAGCCGTTCGGGCAGCCGCTGATCTTGATGTCGGCCCCGTCCGCGGCCGCGACCAGGTCCGGCCGGCCCGACAGGAACTCCGTCAGCACGCGTCCGAGGCTGCGCGAGTGCGTGACCGCCAGCCGGCAGCTCTCCGCGCCCGGGCAGCTCAGCACGTCGGCAATCGTGTCGGCCTCCGCGCCGCCGAGCCCGGCCTGCTGGATCGCCGCCCACAGCTTCCGCAGGTGAATCTCGGGCACCCAGCGCATGACCAGGTTCTGCTGGGGCGTCACGCGCACCTCGCCGTCACCATACGCGCGGGCGATGAGGCCGATGGCGCGCATCTGCCCTGCCGTCATGTCGCCGAGCGGCAGCCGGACCGTCGCGGCGTAGAAGCCGGGCTGCTTCTGTTTCCGCACGTTGGTCTCGGACCAGCGCGCGTAGTTCTCGGAGAGCACGTTGAGCTTGATCTGGGTGGGATGCAGACCCGGCCCCGTCGTCTTCGTCGCCGTGACGAGGCTGGCGATCTCGGTGGCCGTCGGCGCGGCGGGCCGCTGCCCTTCGGGTGCGACCTCGACGGGCGGGTGCTCCGGGTCGAACGGCATCGGCTTGCGGCCCTCGGCCCGCACCTCGAGAAGGGCCGCCTCGTAGGCGGCCCGCCACTTGTCCCACGTCATCGCCTTGATCAGGAACTTCAGCCGGTTCCGCTGGCGGTGCTGGTAGTCGCCGAGCCGGTGGTAGACGAGCAGGATCGCCTCGATGACCTCGAAGACCTCGCTGGCCGGCAGGAAGTCGTAGAGCAGGTAGCCGGTCGTGCACATGATCGAGGTGCTGCCAGCCACCGTGACGCGGAACCCGCGCGTCGGCACGCCGTTGACGTCCTGGATGCGGGCGCGCAGCCCGACGTCGTTGATCGACGTCACGGCGTGGTCGGTCGCGCAGCCCTCGAACGCGATCTTGAACTTGCGCGGCAGCACGGCGGCGAGCTTGTGCCGCAGGAAGTAGCGCGTGGTCGCCTCGCCGTACGGGCGCACGTCGAACACCTCGTCCGCCGAGACGCCGGCAAACGGGCACGCCGTGATGTTGCGCACCGCGTTGCCGCAGGCCTCCCGCATCGTCAGCCCCGCCTTCGCGAGGACGCGCTGCGCCGCTTCCACTTCGCTCAACTGGACGAAGTGGAACTGCACGTTCTGCCGCGTGGTGATGTGGCCGAACCCGCGCGAGAACCGCTCGGCCACGACGGCCAGCGCCTCGAGCTGCTCGACGTTGGCCACGCCCTGCGGCAACTTCACGCGCAGCATCGATTCGGGGCCGCGCTGCCCGTAGGTGCCGCGGACCAGGCGGTACTTCCGCCACTCCTCCGGCGCCAGCGCCCCCGACTCGAACTGCGCCAGCTTCTCCGCGAACTCATCGATGTCCCGTTCGTCCGAAAAGCGCAGTGCCGCCCGGCCGTATGTCGTTTCGTCAGTAACGGCCATGCCGTACCTCCACCTGCTCGTCCCGTTCGTTGGCCGCGAGCCGCGTGACCAGACCACGCACGCCCACGACATCTCCAACCACCATGACACCCGGCTGTCCGGTCAGCGGCACGCCTGGCAGTTCCGCGAGCGTACCCGTCCAGACCGACCCGGCCGCGGACCCCGCCGCGGACACGATCGCGGCCGGCGTCGCCGGGGCCCAGCCCCGCGCCACCAGCGCGGCAACGATCGCCTCCCGGCGCGCCAGCCCCATCATCACCACCACGGTCAGCCGCCCCGGCTTCACGCCCGACAGCGCACTCTCGAACGCCTCGGCGTGGTGGCCGGACACGACGAGAAACGCCGTCGCCACGCCGCGGTGCGTGACCGGAATCCCGGCCAGCCCCGCCGCCGCGATCGACGTGCTGACGCCCGGCACGACCTCGAACGGAATGCCCGCCTCCGCCAGCGCGATGGCTTCCTCCGCGCCCCGGCCGAAGACGAACGGGTCGCCTGCCTTCAGCCGCACGACGCGCCGGCCCCGCTTCGCGGACCGGATCAGCAAGTCGTGAATCGTCTCCTGGCACACACCGCGGCCACCGGACCGCTTGCCGACCGAGAAGCACCGCGCCTGCGTCCGGCCGGCGAGCGCCTCGCCGTCCGCCAGCGCGTCGTAGAAGACGATGTCCGCCTCGGCGATGCGTTCGGCGGCGCGGACGGTCCACAGCGCGGGGTCGCCGGGCCCGGCGCCGACCAGCGAGACAAATCCGCGGCTGCCCACCGGGCCGGCGCCGTCACGGACCGGGACGGCGTCCGCGAGCGCGGCGTCGAGCCGGGCGTCCAGCGTCGCGGCACCCTCGTCCAGTGCCCGCCTCGCGTAGATCTCGTTGAGCCGCTGCAGGAGCCGGCCCCGCCGCTGCTCCATCGGCACGCCGTCGCGCTTCCAGATCGCGCGCTGGTCCGCCGCCTCGCGCACCCACTCATCCAGATCCGCGGGCAGCAGGTCATCGAGCGCCTCGCGCAGCAGGCCGGCGACCGCGGGCGCGAGCCCGGCCGTGGACAGCGCGACGGTCGCGTCACCGCGCGAGACGACGCCGCCCGTGTAGGCGGACGCATGGGCCGGATCGTCCACGGCGTTGACGAAGACCTGTCGTGCCTCGCCGGCGGCCAGCACCGCGCGGTTGACCTCGGGTGGGGCGGCCGCAACGGCCAGAAACATCCCGTCCAGGTCGGAGGGCTGAAATGCCCGCCGCACGAACGTCACCGGCAGCGCGGCAGCGCCGGGTGACACGTCCGGCGCCACCATCGTGACGCGCGCGCCGGCCTTCACGAGGCTGGCAGCCTTCCCCGCGCCGACCGGGCCCGCGCCGACGACGAGGACGCCGCGGCCCGTCAGCTTGAGAAAGAGCGGGAACAGAGGGTCCTGCATCGGGCTACTTCACCAGCGTGACAGGTGCGACGTGCAGGCCGCACTCCGTCTTGTCGCGGCCCCGCCACCGGCCCGAGCGGATATCCTCTCCGGCGCCGATCGGCGACGTGCACGGCTCGCAGCCGATGCTCGGGTAGCCCTGGTCGTGCAGCGGGTTGTACGGGACGTCGTGTGCCTTGATGTAGGCCCACACCTCGTCGAGCGTCCAGGCCGCGAGCGGGTTGATCTTCACCAGCCCGAACGCCTGATCCCACTCCACGACCCTCGCGTGCTTCCGCGTCTCACTCTGCTCGCGGCGGATGCCGGTGATCCACGCCTGCCGGCTGCCCAGTTCGCGCGTGAGCGGCACGACCTTGCGCGCGTGGCAGCACTTGTCCGGCTCGCGCTCCCAGAGGCGATCGATCTCGGGCGCGGTCGGGCCGGCGTCGGGAATCAGGTCGGAGCGCAGCCCCTCGATGCTGAGCCCGTAGCGCTTCTCCAGCTTCGACCACAGCGCGTACGTCTCACGGAAGAGCACGGCGGTGTCGATCGTCTTGATCGCGATGGGCAGCTTGTGCCGGCCGATCACGTCCACCAGCACGCAGTCCTCGGCGCCGAGCGCCGACAGACACACGAGCCCGTCTCCGAAGCGGCCGGCCGCCCAGGTGAGCAGCTCCACCGGGCTCTGGGCCTCGAAGTCGTCGCGGCGGGCGTCGATGTCGGCTGGCAGCATGTCTCCTGCGTCTCCGTCAGCGGGCGGCAAGGACGGGGGTGCCCGCCATCGCAGCTTCGAAGTCCTTCACGCCCTTGCCGATCTGAATCGATTCGGGCATCCGGTCGCGCATCACGTCGGCCGTCTTGTAGCCGTTGCCCGTGATGACGACGACGATGGATTCATCCGGCCGGATCGTGCCGCGCGCGATCAGCTTCTTCGTGCAGGCGAGCGTGGTGCCGCCGGCAGGCTCCGTGAAGATGCCCTCCGTGTGCGCGAGCAGCTCGATGGCGTCGAGGATCTCGTCATCCGACGCCGCCATGCCGCTGCCGCCCGTGCGCTTCAGCGACGCGATCACCTGGAAGCCGTCCGCGGGGTTGCCGATCGCGAGCGACTTGGCGATCGTCTGCGGACGGACGGGTTCCGGGAAGTCGAGACCGGCCTCAAGCGCGTTGATCACCGGCGACGACCCGGCGGGCTGCGCGGCGTGAATCTTCGGCAGGTCGCCTTCGACCAGGCCCAGCTCCCGGAACTCCTCGAACCCGCGCAGGATGCGCGGGAGCAGCGTGCCGCCGGCGACCGGCGACACCAGGTGATCCGGGAAGCGCCAGCCGAGCTGCTCGGCCACCTCGAAGCCCATCGTCTTCGCGCCCTCCGCGTAGTAGCTGCGGAGGTTGATGTTCGCGAAGCCCCAGCCGTACCGATCCGCGAGCTGCGTGCACAGGCGGTTGACGTCGTCGTAGTTGCCGGCGACGGCGAAGACCTTGGGCCCGTAAATGGCCGACCCCAGGACCTTCGACGGCTCCAGGTCGTTCGGGATGAAGACCATGCACTCAAGGCCGAGCCTGGCCGCGTGCGACGACACGCTGTTCGCGAGGTTGCCCGTCGAGGCGCAGCCGAACACGGTGCAGCCGAACTCGACGGCCTTCGTCGCGGCCACCGAGACGACGCGGTCCTTGTAGGAGAACGTCGGGTGGTTCACCGAGTCGTCCTTGATGTAGAGCTCGCGGACGCCGAGCGCCTTCGCCAGGCGGTCCGCCTTCACCAGCGGCGTGAAGCCCGAGTTGAAGCCCGTCTTCGGCTCCTCGACCGGCAGCAGTTCGCGATACCGCCACAGCGAGTGCGGGCGCGACTCGATCAGCGCGCGCGTCACCACGCCCTTCATGGCTGCGTAGTCGTAGGTGACCTTCAGCGGACCCAGACAGTCGCTGCACACCCACGACGCCTCGGCGGGATACCGCTTCCCGCAGAGGTGACACTCCAGACCTGTCACGAAGCTCATCGTCTATCCTCTCGCTCCGGCCACCACGGTCTCCACCGCCAGCGGCTCGGCACACACGTCACGCACGGTCACGGGCGTCCCCGATGCCTTGTAGATTGCTTCCAGCTTGCGCGCGATGCGATCGCGCCCGGTCTCGGCGAACGCCACGATCGACGGCCCCGCGCCGCTCAGGCACACGCCGAGCAGGTCCGGATCGTCCATCGCCAGCGCAGGCGCCAGTTCGGGAATCAGCGCCGCGCGCTGCGGCTGATGGAACCGGTCCTTCAGCGCCTCGCGCAGCGACCCGCCGTCACCCGTCGCCACGGCGTGCATCAGCCGGGCCACGCGCTGCAGGTTGAAGATCGCGTCCGCGCGCGAGTACGTCTGCGGCACGACCTTGCGCGCCTCCTTCGTCGCCAGCGGACGCGCCGGCGTCGCAATCAGCAGGCGGATCGACGCGGGCCACGCCAGCGCGGCCACGCTGACGCGGCCGTCCTCGTGCTCGAGCGCCGCCACCATCCCGCCGCGGATCGCCGCCGCCGCGTTGTCCGGATGCCCTTCGAGCGCCGTCGCGGCCGCGAGCAGGTCGTCGTCCGGCAGCGGCGCCACGACGTGCTCGAACAGCCGCAGCCCGGCCACGGTGGCCGCGGCGCTGCTGCCCATCCCGGAGCCGATCGGAATCTCGCTCTCGATGTCGATGACGATCGACGGCAGCCCGGCCGGTGCGCGCGCCGCCAGCGAGCGATAGGCCCGCTCGACACCGTTCTCCGCCGGCACCGGTGGATTCGCGTGGCGCACGGTCACGCGGCCCTGTCCATCCGGCGTCTCGGAGACGAGCCGCACGCGCAGGTACACCTGCACGGCCACGGCGAGCGTGTCGAATCCGGGGCCGAGGTTGGCCACCGACGCCGGCACGGCGATGGTCAGCACCCGCTCTCCACCCGCGCCCGCGCCGCTTCCGGCTCGGGCCTGGACTCCGTGGTGCCGGGCTCCTTCAGCAGGTGGCCCGTCAGGATGCAGATGACCCGCTCCTGCTCGCCGATCCAGCCCGACGCCCGGAGCGACTTGACGCCGGCCAGCGCCGCCGCCGACCCGAGTTCGCAGCCGATGCCGTCACGCCCGATCACCTGTCGCGCCTCGGCGATCTCGTCGTCGGTCACGTCGATGGTCGTGCCGTTGGTCAGCTTCAGCGCGCGGACGGCCTTGCGCCACGACACCGGGGCGCCGATCCGGATCGCGGTCGCGATCGTCTTCGGGTCCTTGACCGGCGTCAGCTCCGACGCGCCGCTCCTCCACATCCGCACGAACGGGTTGGCGCCCTCGGCCTGAATGACCGCCACGCGCGGCAGCCGGTCGATGAGCCCCAGCGCCATCAGATCCTCGAGCGCGACGCCGACCGCCGACACGTTGCCGAGGTTGCCGCCGGGCAGCACGATCACGTCGGGCGCCTTCCAGCCCAGCTGCTCCATCAGCTCCACGGTGAACGTCTTCTGCCCCGCCACGCGGAACGGGTTGAGCGAGTTGAGGACGTACGTCCTCTCGTCCGCGCCCGCGAGCATGCCGGCCAGCGCGTCGTCGAAGTTGCCGCCGACCCGCACGAGCTCCGCGCCGTAGGCCTCGGCCTGTGCCACCTTCGCGGAGGCCACCGACTCGGGCAGGAACACGCGCGCCCTGAGCCCCGCGCGCACGGCGTAGGCGGCCATCGACGCCGCGGTGTTGCCCGTCGACGCGCACGCGACGAATGTCGCGCCACGCACGGCGGCGCGCGTGACGGCGGCCGTCATGCCGAGGTCCTTGAACGAGCCCGTCGGATTCCAGCCGAGGTGCTTGATGTAGAGGTCGTTGACGCCGGCGAAGCGGCCCGTCGCCAGCCCCTTCAGCACGGGCGTGTTGCCCTCGCCGAGCGTGACGATGTCGTTGACGCTCTCCGTGAGACCGGCCAGCAGCTCACGGAACCGCCACACGCCGCTTCGGTCCGCCGGCTCGATCGACGACCGCCGCTCCGACCAGAGCGCCCGCAGCTCGGCGGCCGACATGGCCGGGCGTTCCGGCACGAGCTCGAGCGGCGCGGCGCATTCCGGGCACACGCGATCCTCGCGGAGGCGCGACGCCTCGACACCGCAGGGTTTGCTGCACCGCAACTGCATGGTCACTCTCCAGGGAGCACGGGCATCACGAGCACCGGCTCCGCATGGAAATCCTCCGCCTCGATCTCCCGCATCGCCCCGGCAAGCGCCGTCGCCTCGCACGGCTCCACCGTCACGACAAACGGCAGGTGGTCCTTCGGGAAGCCGGATTCCTGCAGCACGGCGTCCACGTTGATGCCGTGCCGCGCCAGCGCCACCGTGATCGACGCCAGGATCCCGGGCCGGTCCTTCACGCTGAAGCGCAGGTAGTAGGGCCGCGCCGGCGGGGCGGCCACCGGCGTCGGCGTCCAGGCGGGCTCCACGCCCGACCGGCCCTGCCGCGCGAGCGCGATGAGGTCCGAGACGACCGCCACGGCCGTCGGGTGTCCCCCGGCGCCCTGTCCGCTGAACGTCGTGTTCGCACCGAACCGTCCGGTCAGCGTGACCAGGTTCTGCGGGCCCGTGTTGCGCGCGTAGTTCGAGGCGTCCGGCACCAGCGCCGGGCCGACGAAGGCGCGCACGGCGCCGTCGGCGCCCAGCTCCGCCATCGAGATCTGCCGGATCGTGCCGCCGAGCCGCTTCGCGTACCGGAAGTCGATCGCGTCGATGCGGCGGATGGAGCCGGTCGGAATGTCGGCCGTCCGGATGTAGCGCTTGAAGGCCACGCCCACGAGCACGGCGAGCTTCGCGGCCGCGTCATGACCGTCCAGGTCCGACGTCGGGTCCGCTTCGGCGAAGCCGAGCCGCTGCGCCTCGCCGAGGGCCTCACTCATCGAATCGCCGCCGGTCATCCGGCTGAGGATGTAGTTGCACGTGCCGTTCAGGATGCCGACGACGCGCGTGAACGTGTCGCCCGCGAGACCCGTGCGGACGGCGTCGATGATCGGCACGCCCCCGGCCACCGCCGCCTCGAAGCGCAGCCGCGCGCCGTTGGCCGCCGCGAGCGCGAGCAGTTCCGGCGCGTGGGCGGCCAGCAGCAGCTTGTTGGCCGTCACGACCGAGACGCCCTGCCGCAGCGCGGCGGAGACCCAGCCGTACGGGAGGTCGACGCCACCCACCGTTTCCACGACGATGTCCGGCTTCAGCGCGAGCACGGCCGCCACGTCGTCCGTCCAGTTCACGGCCGGCGCCACCCAGCCCGCGCGCTTCTTCTCGACGTGCCGGTTGAAGATCGCCACGAGGGACAGTTCGGAGGCCAGCTCCGGCCGCTCGGTCAGGATGCGGACGACCGACTGTCCGACCGTGCCGAAGCCCAGCACCGCCACGCGCAGCGGGGCGGCCGCTGCGGGTGCGGCTGACGCCTGCCTGTCCTCTGTCGCCTCTCGTGCCACGTCTGCTCCGAACTCTGTTCCGAATGCGCTGAAACCGCCCTAAAACAAAAAACCCGCCGGACGCTAGTTGGTCGGCGGGCGGCTGGTCGGCGGGCTTGCTCTCCCGATGTTGGTTGCGTCCCTACTGCTGACCGGGAACGCCCCGGGGCCCGCTTCGACCTGCCGTCGGCATACACCGACAGGTACACCGGTGAATCGTGGTGCGCGTCCGCGTGGTCGTGGTGCTCCGGCCGAACATCGTGCTCCGATGGTACACCGCGCCTCCCTGCACTGGCAAGCGCCCGGCGGGGCGCCGACCACCCGGAACCGCTTGTCAGCACACGGCTTACGCCGTCGGGCCGGGCCACGCGTGCGACAATCGGACGTGCCCACGGACGCTCCGGTCGTCGCTCGCGTCACCCGGGCCCTCCGCCACCGCAACTACCGCCTCTTCTTCGGGGGTCAGTCCATCTCGCTGGCGGGAAGCTGGATCACCCGGATCGCCACGAGCTGGCTCGTCTACCGCCTCACCGGGTCCGAGCTGCTGCTGGGCGTCGTGGGCTTCTGCGGCCAGATTCCGGCGCTCGTCCTGACCCCGTTTGCGGGCGCGCTGGTGGACCGCGTCGATCGCCGTCAGGTGCTGCTCGTCGCGCAGTGGCTGTCCGCCGCGCAGTCCGCCGTGCTGGCCGTGCTCACGCTGACCGGGCGCATCACGATCACCGACCTCATCGTGCTGCAGCTGATCCAGGGCGCGGTCAACGCGTTCGAGATGCCGGCGCGGCAGTCGTTCGTCGTCGAGATGGTCGAGGACCGGCGCGACCTGTCGAACGCCATCGCGCTGAACTCGATGATGGTCAACGGCAGCCGCGTGCTGGGGCCGTCGATCGGCGGCGTGCTCATCGCGACGGTGGGCGAAGGGTGGTGCTTCGCCGTCGACGCCGTGAGCTACCTCGGCGTGATCTGGTCGCTGACCGCGATGCGCACCACCCCGGTGGCCCGGCGGGCGCCGGCCCCGGCGCTCGACCAGATCCGCGACGGCTGGCGCTACGTCCGCACGTCGGTGCCGATCCGGACGTGCCTCATGCTGGTGGCCATCGCCAGCGTGATGGGCATGCCGTACATGGTGCTGATGCCGGTGATGGCGAAGGAGGTGCTCGGCGGCGGTCCCAACACGCTCGGGCTGCTGATGGCGTCGGTCGGCGCCGGCGCGCTGGCCTCGGGGCTCTACCTGGCGTCCCGCGCGTCGGTCCGCGGCCTGAGCCGCGTCATCCTGACGGGCACGGTGCTCTTCGGCGCGGGGTTGACGGGCTTCTCGTTCGCAGGGCATACAGGACTCGCCGCGGCGACGCTCGCCGTGTCGGGCATGGGGTTCATCTCGCAGATGGCATCGAGCAACACCGTGATTCAGACCGTCGTCGACGAACAGTTCCGCGGACGGGTGATGGGCTTCTACACGATGGCGATCGTCGGCACGATCCCGGTCGGGAGCCTGCTCGCGGGCGTCGTGGCCGAGCGGCTCGGCGCGCCGCTGACCATCCGGCTGGGCGGCCTCGTGTGCCTGGCCAGCGCGGTCTGGTTCGCGTTCCGGCTGCCCGAACTGCGGCGGCGCATCCGCGAGATCTACCAGCAGCAGGGCATCGTGGCGGCAGACCACGTCGCCGCGGAGGCCGGACAGTGAGCGGGCCCGCCTACCGTGTGGCGGCCTCGGTGGCCGGGCGCATCCACGCGCACCTCGAGCACCACCGGAGCGCCGTGCCGGACGCCGCGGCGCGGGCCGACATGGCGCCCCTCCCCGACCTCGGCACGATCGCCACGATGATCGACGCCGCGTTCTGGACCAGCCTGCGCCGCGAGGAAGGGACGCTGCCGAAGATTTCGCTGGCGCTGGTGCCGCCGGAGCCGGCCGTGCTCCCGCTGTTCTTCGCCGGACCGATTCCGCTCGACCCGGCCACGCTCGCCAAGCTCGCGCCCGCCGTCGAGCGCCCGGGCATCCATCTCGGCGCCTGGCCCGTCAACGGCCGCCTGATGGTCTGGGGCACGGCGCGCGTCGTGCCGCCGCTCTGCTTCGTCGTCGAAACGGTCGCGCCGGGACTCCTGGTCCTCAAGCACCGGCCGTGGTCGGCGTCGAGCAAGTTCATCAACGTCGCGGTGCTGGAGGGCGACCGCATCAAGGTGATCGACGAGCGGGCGTCCTCGATGACCGACTGCCCGACGCTGCTCGAAGCCCTGCTCCGCTTCGACGCGCGCCGGTCGGACTACACGGCCGACCACTGCCTCGTGCAGCTCGCCGTCTCGATGCGGCGCCACGGCCGCGGCGGCACGCTGATCGTCGTGCCGGCCGGCTCGGACACGTGGCGGCAGTCCGTGCTGCAGCCCATCGCCTACACCGTGACGCCGCCGTTCGACGAACTGGCGGCGCTGACGCGCGCGCCGCAGGACGACGCCGACTGGATCGAGCGGATCTCCCGTGCGGTGGACGCCGTGGCCGGGCTGACCACCGTGGACGGCGCGACGATTCTGACCGACCGCTACGACGTGCTGGCGTTTGCCGCGAAGCTCGGCCGGCGCAAGGGGGCGGACCCGGTCAGCCGCATCGTGACGACCGAGCCGATCGAGGGCGCGACGGCCACCGAGGTGGACCCGAGCCAGGTCGGGGGCACGCGGCACGTCTCGGCCGCGCAGTTCGTGTCCGACCAGCGGGACGCGCTGGCCCTGGTCGCCTCGCAGGACGGCCGCTTCACGGTGTTCGCGTGGTCGCCGTGCGCGGAACGCGTGTACGCCCACCGCGTCGACGCGCTGCTGATGTAGGCGGCCCGGGACTCGTCGACGGGCGGCGGTGGCCGTGCCATACTCTGAACGGCACGTTACCCCGGGGCCTGAGTGGCGGAACTGGCAGACGCAGGAGACTCAAAATCTCCCACCGGTCACCCGGTGTGTGGGTTCGATTCCCTCCTCAGGCACCACCTTCACGCATGACGACATCATTCGAACCCCTCCGCGACCTCGCGCACCTGGAATCGCTCATCGCCGGCTCGTTCGATCGGCCGCTGCTGATCTTCAAGCACAGCCGGAGCTGCGGGACATCGCACGTCGCGCGGGAGGAACTGCTCGCGCATCTCGCGGACGCACCGCGTGACGCCACCTACGTGATGCTGACCGTCCAGGAGCAGCGCGACCTCTCGGACGCGATCGCCCGGCACTTCTCGCTGCGCCACGAGACGCCGCAGGCGCTGGTCGTGCGGGACGGCACGGTCGCGTGGAGCGGGTCGCACTTCCGCGTCAGGGCCGGCGCCGTCGGCGCCGCGATTGACGCCGCCGCGGCGGACCCCGCCGCCGACTGTGCCGGATTTCTGGCCGGGGCGATGGCGGCACAGCGCGCCGCCATCGCCCGCCCGGCCACCCAGCCTGACGACCACGCCCACTGGAAGTTGAATCCGCCCAGCCGGCCGTCGACGTCCAGGATCTCGCCCGCGAGATAGAGCCCCGGGCATAGGCGCGACTCCATCGTCGCCGCGCTGATCTCGTCGAGCGGCACGCCGCCGGCCGTCACTTCCGCGTACTGATAGCCACGGCTGCCTGCCACCGGCACCGGCCACTCCAGCAGCGCGCGGATCGCCGCACGCCGGACGTCGCGCGGCAACTGCGCGAGCGCCGCGCCGGGGTCCACGCCGGCATCGGCCAGCAGCGCGTCGCCAACCGCCGCCGGCAGCAGACCCGCCACCGAGCTGCGGATCGTGCCGCGTGGATGCGTCCGTGCGATGTCCACGATCCGCTGCTCGAGCGCCTCGAACGTCACACCCGGCAGCGCGCTCAGCACCAGCGACGGCTGACGGCCCTCCTCGACCGCGCGCAGCCAGACGCGCGAGACGTCGAGTGCCGCCGGCCCGCTGAGGCCGGCGTGCGTCCAGAGCAGCGACCCGGTGACGGTCGAGCGCGCGCCGGCGTCCACGACCGTCAGCGCGGCCTCGTGGCTCACGCCCGCCAGCGTCGCGCACGGCGACCCCGCCAGGACGAGCGGCACGAGCGCGGGCGTCGTCGGGACGAGCGAGTGGCCGAGCCGGCGTGCGAGCTGGTAGCCGAAGCCGTCGCTGCCCGACTTCGGCAGCGAGAGCCCGCCGGTCGCGAGCAGCACGACCGGCGCGCGGACGACGCCGGCCGCGGTCGTGACGGTGAAGCCGTCCCCGGCCACGGCGACCGCCGAGACCCGGGCCGACGTCCGGATGGTCACGCCGAACCGCGCGCACTCCCGCAGCAGCGCGTCGAGCACGGTGCGGGACCGGTGCGTGTCGGGAAAGAGCTTGCCGCCGGCCTCCTCGTGCAGCGCGACGCCGGCCTGCCCGAACCACGCCGCCGCGGCCGCGGCCGGAAACGCCCGCAGCACGCGCCGGACCACGCGCGACGATCCGCCGCGGAAGTCGCGCTCGGTCACCTCGGCATTCGTCACGTTGCAGCGCGAGCCGCCGCTGACGAGGATCTTCGCGCCGACCGTCCTCGCGCCCTCGAGCACGACGACGCGCACCCCGGGCCGCGCGGTGGCCGCCGCGATGGCCGCGAACAGTCCGGCCGCGCCGGCGCCGACGATCGCGATGTCGGTTACTGTGTTGTCCTCGCCCGCACCCATGTCCGACCCGGCATCCACCCCATCCGCGCGCTCACCGCGCACGCTCGACATCATCGGCGGCCTGACGACCTTCGTCACGATGGCCTACATCGTGATCGTCAACCCCGCGATCCTGGCGACCCCCGGCACCGGCATTCCGTTCTCCGGCGCGGCCACGGCCACTGTACTCGTGGCGGCGTCGATGACGCTGCTGATGGGCCTCTATGCGCGGCTGCCCTTCGCGGTGGCCCCGGGCATGGGCCTCAACGCGTTCGTGGCCTTCACGGTGATCCTCGGCGACGGCGTCCCGTGGCGGACGGCGTTCGGCATGGTGTTCTGGGCCGGCGTGCTGTTCCTGCTGATCTCGCTGACGCCGCTCCGCGTCCAGCTGGCGCGCGCGATTCCGCCGGGACTCCGGATCGGCGCAGCCGCCGGGATCGGGCTGCTGCTGACGCTGATCGGGCTGCGGGCCGCCGGACTCATCGCACCCGACGCGGCGGCGATCGTCAGGCCCGGCGTCCTGGACCACCGCGCCGCGTTCCTGCTCGCGGGACTCGCCGTCGCCGCCGCCCTGATGCGGCGGAACAATCCGTTCGCGTTCCTCGCCGCGATCTTCGGCGTCACCGCCACGGCGTGGGTACTCGGACTGGCGGCCCCGCCGGATCGCCTCGTCAGCGCGCCGGACTTCTCGTCGGCGTTCCTGCAGCTCGACATCCGCGGTGCGCTGGCGCCGGCGCTCCTGCCGTCGGTCGTCGCGATCTTCTTCACGGACCTCTTCGACTCCGTGTCGACGTTCATGGGCGTGGCCACCGCGTCCGGGTTGACCGACGAGCGCGGGGAGCCGCGCCGGCTCCGGGAAGGGCTCATCGTGGATGCGTGGGCCACGCTTGGCGCCGGGCTCGCCGGGTCGTCATCGGGGACGGCGCTCGTCGAAAGCGTGGCCGGCATCCGCATGGGCGCACGCACGGGGCTGGCGTCGGTCGTGACCGGCCTCTGCTTCGTGCCGTGCCTCTTCATCGCACCGCTGGCGGCGGCCGTGCCCGGCTACGCCACGGCCCCGGTGCTCGTGCTCGTCGGCGTCGCGATGTTCAGGCTCGCGGGCCGCATCGGCTTCGACCGCGTCGAGGACTCGCTGCCCGGGTTCCTGACGCTGGCGCTGATCCCGCTGACGCTCTCGATCACGCAGGGACTGCTCTGGGGCTTTGTCACCCACGCGCTGCTCTTCGCGGTCACCGGGCGCTGGCGCGAGGTGCATCCACTGATGTGGGGGCTCGCCGTCGTATCGACGGGCCTGCTGGCGATGGGTCACTGAACCCGCGACCCGGCCCGGATCGGGCCGTCCGTCACAAAGTTGTTGTACGCGCCCGGGGTTCTCGGGCTATGCTCATCGCAGGTAAGGTCCCGGCGGCGTTCGCTTCCCAGCGCGGAAGTCTCCAGGTCCAGAACCGGACCAGTCTGACAGCGGCCATCCCCGCAGTCGCGGGGCCGGTGGTGTGCGGTCTTGACGGGTCCGGATTCAGGAGGCCCGGATGGCAGGATCGGACGCAGCACTTCCCCGCAAGACGTACGTCGTCGACACCAGCATTCTCGTTTCCGCTCCAGACGCACTTCAGAATCTCACCGAGAACAACACGGTCCTGATTCCGTTCCCGGTACTTCAGGAACTGGATCGCCGGCGCACGGCCGCCAACGGCGTGGGCTACACGGCCCGCAGTGCCATCCGCTTTCTCGACGACGCGCAGAGCCACGCGTCGGTGGACGAGATGGCGGACGGCATTCCGCTCAACGGCGGCCTGCTGAAGTTCCACGACGGCACGCTGGACATGGGTCGCGCCTGGACGGGCTTCAACCCCACTTACGCGGACGACCCGATCATCCTGCTGGCGGATCAGTACCGCCGTGCGCACCCGGACGAGCAGGTGATCCTGATCACGCGCGACGCCGGCATGCGCTGCAAGGCCCGCGCGCGCGCCGTGACGGCCGAGGACTACTACAGCGACCGACCCATCCCGTCCATCGAGAAGTTCTACTCGGGGCGCCGGCGCGTCGACCTTCCCGAGAGCCACGCCAACCTGCTGTCGACGCTGCACCACGAACAGCGCCTGCCCGTCGACGTGCTCGGCGACTTCGCGGACCTGAAGGAGTTCCGCGCGAATCAGTGCTGCGAGCTGCGGGTCGCCGGGTCCGGCAAGAGTGCGTGGGGGATCTACAAGAACCACGACACGCCGGGCTACCTGCGGCGCGTCAACACGAAGCCGTCCGAGAAGTTCGGGCCGTGCAACGCCGAGCAGGCCTGCGCGCGGGAGATGATCCTCGACGACCAGACGCTGGTCACGAGCCTCGTCGGCATCGCCGGCACCGGCAAGACGCTGATCGCGCTGCTCTGCGCCTACGAACTCCTCCGGAGCGGCAAGGTGTCCCGCATCGAGGTCTACCGGCTGAACGCCGAGGCGGGCCGCGAAATCGGCTTCCTGCCCGGCGCGCTGAACGAGAAGATGGCGCCGTGGGCGAAGCCGATCATCGACAACCTCGACTTCATCATGCGGCGGCTGCACAACGGGGCGCGCTTCACGCACCAGCTGTCGGACCACCAGGGCGGCGAACGGCGGGACGTCTCGCACCCGACGGTCGAGCACCTGCTGGAATCAAAGGCGCTCGAGATCGCGCCGATCAACTACCTCCGGGGCCGCTCCATCCACGACACGGCCATCATCGTCGACGACGCGCAGAACCTGACGCAGGAGGACATGAAGCTCGTGCTGACGCGCGCGGGCGAGGGGTCGCGCGTGATCCTCACGGGCGACCCGGACCAGATCGATCGTGAGGAGATCACGTCGCTCTCGACGGGGCTCGTGCAGGTGGTCGAGCGGTTCAAGGGCGAGCCGTGCTTCGCGCACCTGACGATGTCGGAGGTGATGCGCTCGAAGGTGGCCGAGCTGGCGGCGAAGCTGCTGTAGGCGGCGCAACCTACTCCGGCTCGCGCCAGCCGTCCTGCACCAGCACGCTGCGCAGGTAGTCGGCGCGGGCCATCGCCAGGTCGAGCGAGTCGTAGTTCTCGGCCCGGTCCATCAGGCCGTCGAAGAACCACGTGATGGTGACGGGCGGCTCGGTGCCGAGCAGCGTCGCGTGCGCCGTCGACCGGCCGCGCGTCAGGCGCCAGAGGACGGTCGGGCCTCCGGCCGGTGGTGCGTCCACGGCCGCGTCCTACTCCTGCCGCGCGGCGTCCCGCCCGGGCATCGCCACCACCTTGCCCGCGGCGTGGTCTTCGCGGGCACAGCCGGCGCCCCGGTCCACGATGGTGCCGACCAGGCGGCCGAGGAAATCGCGCGCCGTCGTCACACGGCAGCCACACTGCAGCGTGGTCGAATCGCTCACCCCGCCATTATGATCCAGTGATGCCCGCTCCGGTTCGCCTCCACAAGACCGTCGGCGTGAAGGTCGGTCACGTCCAGGTGGGCGGCGGCGCCCCCATCGTCGTGCAGTCGATGACGATGACCGACACCGCCGACGTCCGGGCCACGGCGCAGCAGTGCATCGAGCTGGCCGAGGCCGGGTCCGACATGGTCCGCGTGACCGTCAACCTGCCCGAGGCGGCGGCCGCCGTCCCCGAGATCAAGCAGCGGATGCTCGACGCCGGCTGCACGGCGCCGCTCATCGGCGACTTCCACTACAACGGCCACCTGCTGCTGACGAAGTTCCCGGCCTGCGCGGCCGCGCTCGACAAGTACCGGATCAATCCGGGCAACGTCGGCACCGGCGCCCGTCGTGACGAGCAGTTCGCGACGATCTGTAAGGTGGCCGTCGAGCACGGCAAGCCGGTCCGGATCGGCGTGAACGGCGGATCGCTGAACCAGGAGCTCGTCGTCGCGCGCATGCAGGAGAACACGGACCGCGATCTCGGCCTGACGGCCGAGGAGATCATCAACGAGTGCATGGTGCTCTCGGCCCTGCAGTCCACCGACCTCGCGCTCGAGGCCGGCCTCCGGACGGACCAGATCATCATCTCGTGCAAGGTCTCGCGTCCGCGCGACCTGATCGCCGTCTACCGGGACCTCGCGCGCAGGACCAGCCAGCCGCTGCACCTCGGACTGACCGAGGCCGGCATGGGCATGAAGGGCCTCGTGTGGTCCTCCTCGTCGATGGGCGTGCTGCTCAACGAGGGCATCGGCGACACGATTCGGATCTCGCTGACGCCGAAGCCCGGTGGCGACCGCCGCGAAGAGGTGTACGCCGCGTGCGAGCTGCTCCAGGCCCTGGGGCTGCGCGCGTTCTCACCGAGCGTGACGGCCTGCCCCGGATGCGGCCGCACCACCAGCTCCACGTTCCAGGAACTCGCCGAACGCACGCAGGACTACATCCGCGAGCAGATGCCGGCGTGGAAGCAGCAGTACGACGGCGTGGAGAACCTGACGCTCGCGGTCATGGGCTGCATCGTCAACGGCCCCGGCGAATCCAAGGCCGCGAACATCGGCATCTCGCTGCCCGGCACGGGCGAGGAACCGGCGTGCCCCGTCTACATCGACGGGCGGCACGCGACCACGCTCCGGGGCTCCTACGAGGAACTCGCCGAGGCCTTCCGCACGCTGGTGGATGAGTACGTCGCCTCGCACTACGCACGGCCGACGGAGCGCACGCAGTGACGAAGACGGGACGGACAGGTCAGAAGCTGAACGCCACCCCGATCGAGAACACCGGGATGAAGCGCAGCACGTCGATCGCGTCGTTGATGTCGGCTTCCTGAGTCCGGACGTCCGCCTGCACGCTCGCGTCAGACGCGACGCTCCGGCAGTTCACGCCGCTCGGGTCGCAGACGCTCCCCGTCAGGCCGAGCGTCGCCGTCGGCGCCTTCGAGAACACCACACCCAGCTCGAAGGGAATGCTCCACCACTTCGTGCGGGGTACGACATTGCCCCACCCCATCATCAGGCTCGGCGCGACGCGCTTGAAGACCACCGAGGCCCGGCCCGTGACCGGGTCCGCGGGGTTGCTCCGGTACGACTCGTTGCCGAGGTCGAACGTACGGCCCGGCTCCGCCCGGACCGTCGCGTCCAGTTCGTTGCCGTTGTAGAGCATCACGCCCGGGCTCAGATGGAAGCCGCCACCGAACGGGAACCAGTCGAGATGCGCCGACGCCGACCGCAGCTTCAGGCTGGCGTCGAGGATCAGTCCGTCGTCCTCGAACTCGTGGCTCAGGCTCAGCCCGCTGAACCCGCCGCGGATGTTGACCCTGCTCCCCACGGGCACGGCGACGTCCACACCGGCCCCGAGCACGCCGAACTTGAAGGCCACGCCGGCTTTCGGTGACGACGTCTGGGCCGCCGCGGGGGCAGGCACCAGCACAAACACGGTCAGGAACAGACAGAGCACGGGAAAGACCTTCTTCATGATCGGGAAATCCTCCTGATGAGAGACAACGCCGCGACGCGACCGGGCGAACAACGCCCGCTACGGGGCCGTGGGCACATCGTAGAAACGCCGTTGTGCCTCGACGCCCACTTCCACGTCGTGAGACAGCACGAAGTCCAGGAACACCTGCTCGTTCACCGAGTCGTCCCCTCAGAGGGCACATGCCGCACCGTGCCGGGCACAGCTCCATCCAGCTCGGCCAGCACCGCCGGGACCAGAGGCAGCAGGTCCTTCAGTCTATTGCCGCGGGCACGCAGCACCACGAGGGCGATGTCAAATCGGAGGACAGGCTGCTGATAGGAGAGATTTCGGTCCACCGTCAGGAATACGTCGAACCGGGTCGCGGCCAGGCCCAGAAGTTCGCCGTTCTTCTTGCTGGCCCACCCCATCTCGGGCACGGTGCGGACCTCATGCCCCGGCAGGGACTGCTTCAAACGCCGGGGCAGGCACTCATCAAGCAGGACGCGCACGGGCGAGCAGGGCGTCCCTGGCCTGTTCGAGAGCCGCGATCACCTGGTCCCGGCTGACTGTCGGAAAATCCTCCAAGAACTCGGCCAGCGGCTCCCCCGCCTCGATGTAGTCGAGCAGCGTCTGGAAGGGCACGCGGGTGCCGACGAACACGGGCGTTCCGCCCATGATCTCCGGGTCACTGTGCACTACCGGGCTGAGTGAGCTGGGCATGAAGGCTCCTTGGAAGCAAGAATACCGCCGGCTACCTGTGGGACCAACTATGTGAAGCTCGTGAAGGCCTGATCAAACACGGCCGGCCAGCTTCACGACGGCGTCACCAGTGTGGATCGCACCCGGCTGGACGACCTTCGCGTTGATGCCGCGCAACTGCAGCTCCCGGCCCACGGGCGAGTTCACGAACTTCATCGCGTCGAGGCCGAACCGCTCGACGAACTTGCCGCACCCGGTGTGCGGCTGCGCCGTCACCTCGAGCACCGCCGAACCGATCGCGAGCCGCGTGCCCGGCGGCAGGTTGGCGGCGCTCAGGTCCAGGTCGACGTAGAGCTGGTCGCCGGCCAGCGGCCAGCGGGACCTGTCGCCCGCCACGAGCGCCACCGCGCGCGCGCTCATGATGTTGACCTGCATGTCGGGATGGCGACGGCCATCCGGCGTACGGTTGCTGCCGCGGTCCTTCCAGGTGTCGCCCACCAGGCCCACCTCGACATCCAGCTCACCGGCCTCGAGCACCTCGCGTGCGCCAACGGCCGGGCGACGGACGATGAGCTCAAGGACGCCCGCGTCCGTGGGCGCCTGCCGGATCGCTTCAAGCCCGGCGTGGAGTTCTGCTGTCGTCGGATGCGTCATCTGAACAGGGACGGTGGAGACCTGGATGCATTCTACGCAGGCGGCGGACCGGACGACGCGCCTCCGGGCCGGGCGTTGGTGATCAGGCGGACGCTCCGCTGCCGGGTCACGTAGGCCACGGCCCACTGCATGAACACCGACGCCCGGTTGCGGAAGCCGATGAGCTGCGCGATGTGGAGGAACAGCCACCCCATCCATGCAATGAAGCCCGTCAGCCGGAGCCACCCGAAGTCCGCCACGGCGCTGCCCCGGCCCACGATCGCCATGCTGCCGTAGTTGCGATACCGGAACGTCGTCGTCGGCTTGCCGGCCATGCGACGGCGGATGCTGCGGGCCGCGTGCACGGCACCCTGCATCGCGACCTGCGCCACACCGGGCAGCGGCCTGCCGTCCTGCTGGAACGACGCGGCATCGCCGACGACGAACACCTCGGGGTGCCCGGGCACGGACAGGTCCGGACCGACGATCACGCGGCCCGCACGGTCGACGGGCGCACCGATCGTGGCCACCAGGGGCGCAGCGGCCACACCGGCCGCCCAGACGACCGTGCCGGCGCGCAGGAAGTGGTCCCCGATCTGCACGCCATCAGGGCTGATCGCGGAGACCGGCGTGTTCTCCACGACCTCCACGCCGAGGCGCAGCAGCGAGTCGCGCGCGACCTGCCGCAGGTGCTCGGGGAAGGCGGCCAGAATCGTCGGCCCGGCATCCACGAGCACGATGCGCGTGCGCGACGTGACGATGTTCCGGAACTCCTCCCGGATCGAGCGGCGCGCCATCTCGGCCAGCGTGCCGGCCAGTTCCACCCCCGTCGGCCCGGCGCCCACGATGACGAACGTGAGCAGGCGGTCCCGGGCGTCGTGGTCGGCCTCGAGTTCCGCCCGCTCGAACGCCGTGAGCAGCCGTCGGCGGATGGCGAGCGCGTCGTCGAGGGACTTCAGGCCCGGTGCAATCGGCGCCCACTCGTCGTGGCCGAAGTAGGCGTGGCTCGCGCCCGGTGCGACGATCGCGTAGTCGTAGGGGACGGTGCCGCCGTCGGCGAGCACGATCTGGCGCCCGGCCGCGTCGATGCGGATGACCTCCGCCATCAGCACGCGGATATTGCGGTGCTCGCGCAGAATCCAGCGGATGGGGGCGGCGATGTCCCCAGGTGAGAGCAACGCCGTGGCCACCTGATACAGCAGCGGCTGGAAGACGTGGTGATTGCGACGGTCGACGAGGGTCACCTCGAGAGGTGCCCCACCGAGCGCACGCGCCGCCGAGAGCCCCCCGAAGCCCCCACCGACGATGACGACCCTGGGAACGTTGGGCATCCAGCTCTCAGGGTACTCCGGCCAGGGCCGATCGCGGTCTTTGGTACACTCGCCGTCCAGCCGCCATGTCACTGACCGTCGTGAACTCCGCCTGCCCGCTGGACTGCCCGGACGGGTGCAGCCTGTCCGTCACCGTGGAGAACGGCAAGGTCACCGTCATCGACGGCTCCCACGCCAATCCCACGACGGGCGGTTTCATCTGCAACAAGGTGCGCCGCTTCGGGGAGCGGGTCTACGGCCCGGACCGCGTGCTCTATCCGCGCGTCCGGAAGGGGCCGAAGGGGCTCGGGCTCTTCGAGCGCGTGTCCTGGGACGAGGCCCTGGCCCGCGTGGCCGAGGGGCTGGCCTCGGCGCGCGACACATGGGGCGGCGAAGCGATCCTGCCCGTCTCCTACGGCGGCTCGAACGGCCTGCTGACGCAGGACACGAGCGACGCGGCGCTCTTCGCGCGGCTCGGGGCCTCGCGTCTCGCGCGCACGCTGTGCGCCGCGCCGACGGGCGCGGCCAACATGGCGATGTACGGCAAGATGCCGTCGGTCGTCTATCAGGATGTCCCCGAGGCGCGGTTCATCATCCTGTGGGGCCTCAATCCGTCCGCCTCTGGGATCCACCTCGTCCCCTACGTGCGGGACGCGCAGAAGAAGGGCGCGACGCTGGTGGTCGTCGACCCGCGCGTCACCCCGCTGGCGAAACAGGCGGACATCCACCTCGCCGTGCGCCCCGGCACGGATCTGCCCGTGGCGCTCGCGCTGCACCGGTATCTGTTCGACGAGGGGCACGCGGACCAAGCGTTCCTCGCGGAGCACGCCGTCGGCGCCGACCGGCTGCGGGCCAGAGCTGCTGAGTGGACGTTCGAGAAGGCGGCGGCGGAAGCCGGCATCTCCGCTGACGACCTGCGCCGCGTCGCGGAGGGCTATGCGGCGGCCTCCCCCGCGCTCGTCCGCTGCGGCTGGGGTCAGGAGCGCAACCGCAACGGCGGCAACGCCACGCTCGCGATCCTCGCGCTGCCGGCCGTCGCCGGCAAGTTCGGCGTCCGCGGCGGCGGCTACTCGATGAGCAACTCCGCCTCATGGGGTTTCACGCGCACGTGGATGGAGAACGCGCCGGCCTCGAGCCGGCTGGTCAACCTGAGCCGCCTCGGCCACGCGCTCACCGAGCTGAACGATCCTCCGGTGAAGGCGCTGTTCGTCTACAACTGCAACCCGGCCGTCACCGTGCCGGACCAGGCGCGGATGCTGCGCGGCCTCGAGCGTGAGGACCTCTTCACCGTGGTCTTCGAACAGGTGATGACGGACACGGCGCAATACGCGGACGTCATCCTGCCGAACACCACGTTCCTCGAGCACTACGACATCGCCCGGGCGTACGGCCCGCTGTCCATGGTGCTGGCGCGCCCGGCCATCGAGCCCCGGGGCGAGTCGCGCTCGAACGCCGAGGTGTTCGGTGAGCTGATCGACCGTCTCGGCCTCGGCCGCGAGGGCGACGCCCGCGGCGAACTCGAAGAGATGGTGCAGGTGATGGGCGCCATCCCCGGCCAGGCTGGCGAGGGGCTCCGGGATCACGGCGTGGCCGAGCCGCCATTCGGGGGGCGCCCCATTCAGTTCGTGGACGTCTTCCCGCGCACGGCCGACCAGAAGGTCCACCTGTGGCCCGACGGGCTGGACGCACAGGCGCCGGCAGGCCTGTACGGTTACCAGGCCGACCCGACGACGGCCGCCTATCCGCTCGCGCTGATCTCCCCCGCCAGCGACCGGACGATCAGTTCCACGCTGGGTGAGCTGCCGCGGCCCGAGAGCATGCTGGAGATCAACCCGGCGGACGCCGAGCCCCGCGGCATCACCGACGGCGCGGCCGTGCGCCTGTTCAACACGCTCGGCGAGGTCCGCTGCAAGGCGCGCGTGGCCGCGTGGGTCCGGCCCGGGATCGTGTCCCTGCCAAAGGGCCTGTGGTTCCGGCACACCGCCAACGGCCGCACGAGCAACGTGCTCATCCCCGACACGCTCTCGGACCTCGGCGGCGGCGCCTGCTACAACGACGCCCGCGTACAGGTCGAAGCCATCCCGCAGTAAGTCGCAAGGCGCGCTTCCCACGACGGGCGTCGCACGGCCGGGGTTCACAGTTCGTGGGCTCACTGGGCGCCCTGCACCCCGGCTTGTTTACAAGCATTCGCCCTCGAACTGCGAATCCCCGACCGCACGCCACCCGCTGAGGGAAGCCTGTCTCGACGAGCAGGCACGCGCGTCCCCGCGGGCGGACGTCGAGACCGTTCGGATGACGACGCAGCAGCCTCACGGCGACACGCCACTTCCTCGGCGGTGGCGTGTGGCCGGGGATTCGCTGTTCGAGGGCGAATGCTTGTGGTCAAGCCGAGGGAACCGTGGCGCCCAGTGAGCCCACGAACAGCGAACCCCGGCCGCGCGACGCCGGCTCCGGGGAGTGACCTGTCGCGTCCGGCTGCCCGCGCGACGCCGTCATGGGAGGGTCCAGTGTCGCGTCACCGCCGTACATGACAAACGGGCGCCGCACCGGAGTGCGACGCCCGTTCGATGTTGCCGCGGAGGCCCGGCTTACTGGACCTTCACCACCAGCGCGGCCCGGCGGTTGATCGCCCGGCCCGCGGCCGTGCTGTTGTCCGCCTTCGGGCGCTCCTCGCCGTAGCTCACCGTCGAGAACCGCTCCGCGCTGACGCCGCGGCTGACCAGGTAGTCGCGGGCCGCGTTGGCCCGGCGCTCGCCGAGCGCGAGGTTGTACTCGGCCGTGCCGATGCTGTCGCAGTGTCCTTCGATCGTCAGGCGGAGTTCCGGGTTCTCACCCAGCGTCTTCACCGCGTCGTCGAGGATCTGCACGGCTTCCGGCTTCAGGTTGTACTTGTCGAAGTCGAAGTGCACGTCTTCGAACGTGTACGTCTTGACCGGCGGCTTGATCACCTGCAGCGTCACCGTGCTCGTCGCCGTGCCACCGCGCGGATCCGTGGCGACGACCGTCGCCGGCACGTTGCCTTCCTGCATCGGCGCGGTCCAGACCGGGTTGGTCACCGTCGCGTTGTTGAACGTGCCCGTCGGCGCGGACCACTTGTAGGTCAGCGTCTCGCCGTCCGGGTCGCTGCCCGTCACGTTGAGCTGCGACGTGGTGCCGATCGGCAGGATGCACGGGTCACACTTGATCGCGCCCAGCACCGGATTCTTGTTCGCCGGCGGAGGCGGCGGGGGCGGCGGCGGAGCCGGAGCCGGCGGCGGGGGCGGCGGAGGCGGCGGGGGCGGCACGTAGACGGCCACGCCCGGGTGGAAGCCCACGCGGACGTCCCAGCCGAACCCGTTGCGCTCGATAGTGGTGCCGGCGACGTTGCGCGTGCCCGTGCGGCGGCTGTAGCTCAGGCCGCCGTGCACGAAGAAGCCGCGCTTGTCCTGCCACACCGGGCCGACGCGCAGCTGCAGCGGGTCGTGCGCGCGGCTGTCGGCGAACAGGATGCTGCCGTCCGAGCCACGATGCAGCCCCGTCACCGTCGTCGCATCGCTCATGCGCAGCTCGCCGTCCGCTTCGGCCAGCAGCCGGAGCGGCGTCCGCGTCGGCAGCGCCAGGCCGAGGCCCCAGCGGGCGCCGTTGGCCACGTCGAACAGGTCCGGATCCTTGCGCATGATGGCGCCGACGTACCCGGTCAGCTCCACCCGCTTCGACAATTCGCGGCTGGCGATGAAGTCAATCTGACCCGTGAGGGCGTTGGTGCCGGCCTGCGGCGGCCCTGTGGGCGCCGAGAGCGAGCCACGCAGCGCCAGGCTGACGGCATCGTTCCGGCCCTGCGAGAGCAGGTTGACCTTCGCGCCGACGATCAGGGGGCGCAGCAGCGTCTCGGACCACCCGTCGTTCACGTAGGGATAGTCGACGTCGGCCCCGCCGTAGCTGGTATTGCCGGCGTTGAAGAGCGGGTTCCGCACGGCCCGACGCAGGCGGACGCTGCTCACCGAGGCGAAGAGTTCGAGGCGGCTCGTCGCGCCGTACCCGAACGTGAAGCCCTGATCGGACACGTCAAGGAGCCCCTGGGGCCGATCGAAGTTCGCGCGAAAACCGCTGGCCGAGATCTTCTTCGCGGGCAGCGTTTCGGCCGTCGGCACGAACCACAGGCCCGTGTCGCCGAAGAATGTGGGGAGTGCAGGACGAGTCTCCGCCTCGCTCTGCGCCAGCGCCGGCGCGGCCGCGAGCACGGACATCAACAGTGCACAACTCAGTTTACGCACGTTCACCACCCTCATGTTCTCCCGTCGAATCCTGCTTGCTATAGTGCGTGGCTCTCCTGTCGGGAACAGGCAGCTCAGCAAGCATTCTGCCAGCTTTTCCAAGGCATGTCAGCCCGAGCCGACCGAAGAATCGCCCTTGCATGCGTGGTACCATCCGTCGCATGGCTGAACCGCGCATGGTGATGTGCGTCAAATTGAAACAGCTCCTGCCCGGACTGGAGAGCGCGCCGTGGCCCGGCCCGCTCGGTGAACGGATTCGCAACGAGGTCTCCCAGGAAGCCTGGAAGCAGTGGGAGAACCGCCAGAAGATGATCCTGAACGAGTACCGGCTGCTCCCGTGGCAGAAGGAAGCCCAGGAACTTATTGCACGCCAGATGGAGGAATTTCTCTTCGGCGACGGCGCCGGCACGCTGCCTCCGGATTACAAACCCGAACAGGCCTGACGGATCCGGCATGGCCGCCCGCCCCCACGACACGGCGTTCTTCGGCCATCCGCGCGGGCTCTCCACCCTCTTCTTCACGGAGATGTGGGAGCGCTTCAGCTTCTATGGCCTGCGCGCGCTCCTGATTCTCTTCATGACGGCCGACCCGGCCACCGGCGGCCTGGGCTTCGACGCCGTCACGGCGGGCGCCGTCTACGGGCTCTACACGTCGATGGTCTACATGGCCACGCTGCCGGGCGGCTGGATCGCGGACCAGATTCTCGGGCCGCAGCGGGCTGTCCTCGTCGGCGGCGTGCTGATCGCGGCCGGGCACTTCAGCATGGCGCTGCCGTCACTCGCGACGTTCTACGTGGGCCTGACGCTCATCGTGATCGGCACGGGGCTGCTCAAGGGCAACGTCAGCGTCATCGTGGGGCGGCTCTACACCCCGAGCGACGACCGCCGTGACGCCGGATACTCCCTGTTCTACATGGGCATCAACACGGGCGCGTTCATCGCCCCGTTCATCTGCGGCTACCTCGGCCAGCGCGTGAACTGGCACGTCGGGTTCGCGGCGGCCGGCGTCGGCATGCTGCTCGGCCTCGCGCAGTTCCTGATGGGCCGGAAGTATCTCGGCGACGCGGGCCTGCACCCGTCGGATCCGGGCTCGCCCGCCGCGCTCACCGCGCAGCAGCGGCGGGGCGCGCGCTGGGTGGCCGGGGCCGCCGTGGCGCTGGTGGCCACGGGCGTCGGCATGCAGACAGGGCTGCTGCCGTTTGACGTCAAGGACATCGCGGATGCGGCGGGCGTGCTGCTGCTCGCGCTCTCGATCGGGTTCTTCGCGTGGGTGTTCCTGTCCGGCGGCTGGACGCGCGTCGAGCGCAACCACCTGGTCGTGATCGGCGTGCTGTTCCTCGGCTACGCGACGTTCTCCGCCGCGTTCGAGCAGGCCGGGTCGACGCTGAACCTCTTCGCGGACCGCAACACCCGGAATGAAGTCTTCGGGTATGCGTTCCCGTCGAGCTGGTTCCAGTCCGTCAACCCGCTCGTCGTGATCGCCTTCGCGCCGGTGTTTGCCTGGCTGTGGGTCCGGTTGGCGCGCCGCAACGCGGAGCCGGGCGCCCCGTTCAAGTTCGGCCTTGCGCTGATCGGGGTCGGCGCCGGGTTCGCACTGCTGGTGCCGGCGGCGGGCATGTCCGGCAACGGCACGCTGGTCGGCCCCGGGTGGCTGGTGGCCACCTACGTGCTGCACACGTGGGCGGAACTGGCGCTGAGCCCGGTCGGCCTGAGCGCCATGAGCAAGCTGGCGCCGGCGCGCATCGGCGGCCTCGTGATGGGCGTCTGGTTCCTCGGGACGTCGAACGGCAACTACATCGGCGGACGTCTGTCCGGCTTCTACGAGTCGATGCCGCTCCCGACGCTCTTCGGATCGGTCGCGGCGTTCGCCATCGTCGCCGGGCTGCTCTTCCTGGCCTTCTCGGGCAAGCTCAATACGCTCAGCCGCGACACGGCCTGATCGCCTCGGGTCCTCGATGCCGCTCGACCGTTACCGCGCGAAGCGGAACTTCTCGGAATCGCCCGAGCCCGCCGGCGACGCCGTCCACGCCTCACCTACCGGCCGCACGCCCCGCTTCTTCTGCGTGCAGAAGCACCTGGCGAGCCACCTGCACTACGACTTCCGGCTCGAACATGGCGGCGTGCTGCTGTCGTGGGCCGTGCCGAAGGGGCCGTCGCTGGACCCGGGCACGAAGCGCCTCGCGATGCACGTCGAGGACCACCCGATCGAGTACGGCCAGTTCGAGGGCGTGATTCCCTCCGGCTACGGCGCCGGGATCGTCATGCTGTGGGACACGGGCACGTGGACGCCCGAGGTGGACGACGTGGACGCCGCGCTGGCGAAGGGCGACCTGAAGCTCCGGCTCGATGGCTACAAGCTGAAGGGCTCATGGGCGCTCGTCCGGACGAAGGGCGGCTTTGGAGGGAAGGAAGGCTGGCTGCTCATCAAGCATCGCGACGAGTGGTCGTCACCGGAACTCGACATCCTGGAGTTCGCCCCGCTCAGCGTGAAGAGCGAGGGCGATTTCGCCGACATCCTCGCGGCCGGCGACCCGGCCATCTGGATCTCCAGCAAGCCGGCCAGGACGGGCGACTCGGGGGCGCTCTACACCCGGATCGTCAAGCAGGCGATGGAAATGAAGGCCCGGGCATCCGGGGAACCAACGGCTGAGCCCGGAACGGCCGCCACCGCCCCGCGGCCAAAGACGGCGCGCAAGTCGCGCGGCCGCTAGAATTCCTGCATGGCTTCTTCGCATCCGGCCGCCGCGGCGCTGGCCGACGACGCCCGCCGCATCTTCGGCACCCGGCTTCAGACGCTCGCCGTGTACGGACCGCACGCCCGCGGCAGGGCCACCGGCCCGCTGACCTGTCTCTGTCTGGTGACGTCGCTCTCGGGTGAGGATCTCGACGCCTGCGCCCGTGAGGTCACGCGGTGGCACGGCCTCGGAATCGCGACGCCGCTCATCGTGCCCGTCGCCGAGTTTCAGCGGTCGCTTGACGCGTTCCCGCTCGAGTACGGCGAGATCATCGCGCACCACGACGTCGTTGCCGGCACCGACCTGCTGAGCGGCGTGCGCGTGGTTCCGGCGGACCTGCGCCGCGCGTGCGAGACCCAGGTCAAGAGCCACCTGCTGCACCTCCGCGAGCAGTATCTGGAGGCGCACGGGCAGCCGGCCGCCGTGACAGCCCTGCTCCACCAGGCGGCGCCGGCCTTTGCCACGCTGCTCGCGCATGTGGCGCGCCTGCAGGGTGCGACCGACTCGGATGGCGACGACGCCGTACTGGCCGGCGCCCGGCTGGCCGGCCTCGACGAGTCCACGACCTCGGCGGTGCTCGCGCTCGCGGACAGCGGCACCGCGGGCAGCGCGCTGACGTCCCCGGACGGCGCCCGGCTGTTCCGGGACTACCTGCACGCCGTCGAGCAGCTCGCCGCCGTCGTCGACGGGTGGCGGCATTGAGCACCGCCCGCGGGGCTCGGGCCGTGATGGCCGCCGTCGCCTTCGTGCTGCTCACGGCGGTTGGCGCCGCTGACCTCGGCGCGCAGGACCTGCCCGTCCTGAACGCGCCGGTCAACGACTTCGCGCGGGTCATCGAGCCGCAGAGCGCGCGGGCGATGGACGCCCTGATCCGCTCGCTGCAGCAGGCGAGCGGCGACACGGTCACCGTGGCCACCGTCCGCACGTTCAAGCCGTTCGCGGACATCCGCGAGTTCGCCGTGAAGCTGTTCGAGAACCACGGCCGCGGCATCGGCCAGAAGGGCAAGGACAACGGCCTGCTGATCGTGCTGGCCGTCGACGACCGCCAGGTCTGGATCGAGGTCGGCTACGACCTCGAGGGCATCATCACGGACGGGTTCGCGGGCGAGGTCAGCCGCCAGGTGATGGTGCCGGAGTTCCGCGAGGGCCGCTACGGTGGCGGCCTGCTGGTGGGCTCGGCACGAGTCATCGAGCAGATCGCGCTCAAGCGCAACGTCACTTTGCAGGGCATCCCCCGCTCGCGCCGGCGGGATCTGGAACCGGAGGCCGGGGCCGGCCGTCTGCTTCTGATAGTTCTCGCCGTCATCTTCTTCCTCGTGCAGGCCATCGGATCCCGGCTGAACGGCGGCGGACCGCGGTCGCGTGGCCGGTTCGGCGGCTGGTCGAGCGGCGTCGGCCCCTTCGGTGGCGGGTTCGGCGGGGGCGGATTCGGTGGCGGCGGATTCGGCGGGGGCGGCGGGTTCGGGGGCGGCTTCGGCGGCTTCGGCGGCGGACGCAGCGGTGGTGGCGGCGGTGGCGGGTCCTGGTAGGACCGCCGCGCCGGGACTGTTTCGGACAAGGTGAGAGGGCAATGACCAAGCTACTTCGCACGTGGGCCGCGGCTGCAGCCGTGACCGTGATCGCGCTCGGGACCTCGGGCTGTTCCTACAACACGTTCGTCTCGCAGGAAGAGGCGATCAAGGGCCAGTGGGCACAGGTCGAGAACCAGCTCCAGCGGCGCAACGACCTGATTCCGAACCTGGTCGAGACGACCAAGGGGATCGCCGATCAGGAGAAGGATGTGTTCACCGCGATCGCCGACGCGCGGGCGCGGCTGGCCGGGGCGCGGACCCCGGAGGACACGATGGCGGCCGCCAACCAGCAGAGCACCGCGCTGGCACGACTCCTCGTCGTGGCCGAGAACTACCCGCAGCTCCGGTCGAACGAAACGTTCAACCGGCTGATGGACGAGCTCGCCGGCACCGAGAACCGGATCGCCGTGGAGCGCATGCGCTACAACGAGCGCGTGCAGGAGTACAACACCGCGCGCCGGCAGTTCCCGTCCAACGTGACGGCCGGCATCTTCGGCTTCAAGGAGCACGCGCTCTTCACGGCGCCCGCCGAGGCGAAACAGGTGCCGAAGGTCGACTTCGGGAGCAGCCGGTGACACGTGACGAACTGCTCCAGCAGTACGACCGCGAACTCGCGACCACGCGGCAACTGCTGGAGCGGGTCCCGGCGAATCTGATGGAGTGGCGTCCGCATCCGAAGTCCACGACGATGGCCGGGCTCGGCCGGCACCTCGCGCACATGCTGACGTGGGGCCTGCTCGGCCTGGCGAAGACCTCGTCGGATGTGGCGGACCGCGCGCCGGCCGGCCCGACGGCCACGCCGGCCGACATCCTCGCCATGTTCGACCGCAACGCCGCCGCCACGCGCGCGCTCATCGCCGGGCTCAGTGACGAGGCCCTGCGGGAGACCTGGTCGCTGACGTGGCAGGGCAAGACGGTGATGACATCGACCCGCGAGGCCGTCGTCGAGTCGATGATCCTGAACCACCTGATCCACCACCGCGGGCAGCTCAGCGTCTACCTGCGGCTGAACGACATCCCGGTTCCGTCGATCTACGGCCCCACGGCCGACGAACCGGCGCGCTGACGCCGCCGTCCGTGGGGTACACGCCGACCACCTTCCAGCCGCGGTTCCGGGGCGGTCACGCGCAGACGCTGTTCGCGTGGGCGCGCCGCCGCCAGTTCCCGACCCTTCCGCAGCCGGAGGCCCGGTACGTCGACGTCGCCGAGGACGCCCGCGTCCTCGCCCACTGCCACTTCCACGCCGACCGCACGCGCCACCCGGCGCTCGTCCTGCTGCACGGCCTCGAAGGCTCGAGCTACGCGCACTACATGCGCGGCATGGCCGAGAAGGCCTGGGCGGCCGGCTGGAACGTCATCCGGCTGAACCAGCGCAATTGCGGCGGGACCGAGCATCTCTCACGCGGGCTGTACCACTCCGGCCTGACGGCCGACGCGAAGGTCGTGCTGCGCCAGCTCATCGACGAGGACGGCATCCGGCGGGTCGCCGTGGCGGGCTACTCGCTGGGTGGGAACCTGGCGCTGCGCCTCGCGGGTGAGTTCGCCGGGACGCCGCCCGCGGAGCTCGTGGCCGTGTGCGCCGTCTCGCCGACGATGGACCTGCCCCGCTGCGTCGAGGCGCTCGAGCGCCGGACCAACGCGTTCTACCAGTGGAACTTCCTGCGCAACCTGCGCGCGCGCATGCGCCGCAAGGCTGCTGCGTGGCCGGGCCTCTACGACGTCTCGCCGCTCGACCGGATCCGCAGCATCCGGCAGTTCGACGAGACCTACACGGCGCCCCACCACGGCTTCGAGAACGCCGCGGACTACTACCACCGCGCGAGCGCGCTCCGGGTCATCGACCGCATCGCGGTGCCGACGCTGATCCTCACCGCCGTGAACGACCCGTTCGTGCCGCCGGCGCCGTTCCGCGAGGACGCCGTCACCGGCAATCCCCACATCACGACGGTCCTCAGCGACGACGGCGGCCACTGTGCGTTCGTCGAACGCGCCACACCCGACTACGACGGGTACTGGGCCGAGCGCGAAGTGGTGCGGTTCGCGAGCGCCCACGCGGGCCTCTGACGCCGGCCACCGCCCCGCCGCAGTGCGCGCCGACAGGCGGGGACCTCACTGATCGAGGGCGAATGCTTGTGAAACCGCGTCAAGGGTCCACCGCGGCTCTGAGCCCACGAGCAGTGAGGTCCCCGCCTGTCGGCGCGCATTCCCGCGGGTCAGCAGCCCGTCGACTGGCTCCGCTCGCTCAGGACAATCCGAGGCGCTCGCGCAGGATGCGCGCGAACTCGGGGCCCTTCCCGGCGTCCTCGTGCTTGAAGTACACGTAGACGTCGCGGGCGCCGGCCGTCTTCTCGCGGATCACATCCGCCCAGCGGGCGAGATCGTCCGGGGTGTAGCCCTCGTCGCGCAGCCGGAAGTAGGCGTAGTCCGCCGTCATCTCCACCGGCGCCGAGATCTTCTCGGAATCCGCCACGCAGAGCGCCAGATTCCTCGACCGCAGGATCTCGAGGATCTCGTCGTCGAACCACGACGCGTGGCGGAACTCGAACGCCGCGCACGCGCCGTCCGGCAGCGTCGCCACGAACTCGCGCAGCAGCGGCGCATCCTTCCGGTGATACGGCGGAAGCTGCACCAGCACGGCGCCGAGCTTCGGCCCGAGCACACGCGCCGTCTCGAAGAAGCGCGCGACCGGTTCGGCCACGTCCTTCAGCCGCTGGTCGTGCGTGATGCGCCGGGGCGCCTTGAGCGTCAGCTTGAAGCGCTCCGGCGTCTGGGCCGCCCAGCCCTCGAGGATCTTCGGCGTCGGTGCCCGGTAGAACGTGTAGTTGATCTCGACGGTCGGCAGTCGCTCGGCGTAGTACGCGAGCATCTTCGTGGACGCGAGCTTCTCCGGATAGAAGCTGCCCTTCCACTCGGGGTAGTTGTAGCCGGAGGTGCCGACCCAGATCATTTGGTAGAGTGGCCATCTTAGATGGGAACCGCCATGAAGACCATGTGTGCCCTGCTGCTGGCGAGCCTGGCCGCCGGCGCGTGCTCGAAACCCGCCCCCGCGAAGCGCTACGAGCTGACCGGCCAGATCCTCGGCCTCCGGCCCGAGGCACGCGAGCTGATGGTCAAGCACGACGACATCAAGGGCTTCATGCCCGCGATGACGATGCCTTACAAGGTGTCGGACCTGTCGCTCCTCGAGGGCAAGGCGCCGGGCGACCTGATCACGGCGACGCTGGAAGTCGGCGAGAACCAGGGCATCCTGACGGCCATCACGAAGACGGGCCACGCCGACCTGCCCGCCGCGCCCGAGGAGCAGATGCTCACGCCGATGGCGGTGCTGGTGGAGGGTGACGCCGTGCCCGAGGAAATCCTGTTCGACCAGGACGGCAAGGCCCGGCCGGTCAGCAGCTTCAAGGGGAAGACCGTCGCGCTGACCTTCACCTATACGCGGTGTCCGATGCCGGACTTCTGCCCGCTGATGGACCGCAACTTCGCCACGGTGCAGGTCGCCCTGAAGAAGTCGCCCGAGCTGGCCCACGTGCGGCTCGCCTCGGTGACCATCGACCCGGCGCACGACACGCCCGCCGTGCTCAAGGCCCATGCGGCGACGCTCAAGGCGGACCCGGCCGTGTGGACGTTCCTGACCGGTGACGAGATCAACCTCTCGCACTTCGCCGCGCAGTTCGGCCTCTCCGTGATGCGCAACGACAAGGACCCGTCGGACATTTCCCATACGCTCCGGACGGTCGTCATCGGCCCGGACGGCAAGATCGCCAAGACGTTCAGCGGCAACCACTGGACGCCGGCGGAGCTCCTTGCGAGCCTCAAAGCGGTTCCCGCTTCCGCGCACTGACCGCGTCGAGCCGCCGCGGCTCGCGCTGACGGCGAAGGAACGGGCGGTCGTGCGCCGGCTGCGCACACCGGCCGCCGTGCAGGCGTGGCTGAACGCCATGCCCTACAACGACGAGGTGGGCGGCGAGACGCTCCGCAGCTTCCGCGGCGTGGTCCGGACAGGCCGCGCCCACTGCCTTGAAGCCGCGCTGGCCGCCGCCACCATCCTCGAACAGCACGGCTACGCGCCGCTGCTCCTGAGCTTCGAGTCCGCCGACAAGCTCGACCACGTCATCTTCGTCTATCGTGGGCCGGACGGCTGGGGATCGATCGCGCGGTCACGCGACCCCGGCCTGCACGGACGCAAGCCTGTGTTCCGGACGCCCCGGGCCCTCGCCCTGAGCTACGTCGAGGCCTACGTGGACTTCAGCGGACGCATCGAGGCCTACGGCGTGGCCGACCTGCGCGCCACGATGGGCGGGTACGACTGGCGCCTGGCCACGGGGAACGTGTGGAAGGTCGAGCAGATGCTCATCGACTATCCGCACCGCCGCATCCGCAGCTCGAACGCCCGCATCAACGCCCTGCGCGCGCGGTACCGCCGCTTCCGGGAGGCACACGGCTACAAGCCGTGGAAGTACTACCGTGGCCGGGACCGCTGGATGCCGCTGCCCGCCGAGTACCGACACCGCGGCTGAGCCGGACGGCGATCACCCTCCGCCCTGCCCCTGCCGCAACATGTCGAGCGGGCTACGCGCGGGATTCCGCAGGTCCTTGACGACATGCGTGTAGACCATCGTCGTCTCCACGTTCGCATGGCCCAGGTACTCCTGGATCTGCCGGATGTCGACGCCGCTCAGCAGCAGGTGCGTCGCGAAGCAGTGCCGGAGCGAGTGGACCGAGACGGGCTTGTGGGCGCACTCGCCGTGTGACGCCGCTGCGGCCTTGATGGCCACCCGGATCTCGGCGAAGATCGGCCTGTGCGTTTCGAGGTGCTCGGCACGATCGAACAGGTCGAAACCATTGCAGCCGGCCCAGGCCTGAGAGTCCGGGCGTTTCTACAAAAGGCCTACGGTCGCGGCCGCTGGCGCAAGCTCAAAGGGGTCGCCACGGTTCGTCTGCTAAACGGACGCGTCCGCCGGGTGGAACTGCATTGGTATGAGGCACACGGCATCGGCAGGCGAGATCTGAAAATTAAGAGCTACCTGGATCAGTCATGAAGCAACCATCCAAGCCGTTCGCGCTTTGTCTGGAGAATGCCGACTACGAGGCGTCCCTCATCGTCGGCAAGGTATATCGGATTGTGCCGGATGCACGGGCCGCCAAGGACGGCCTCGTGCGAATTGTCGACGAGAGCGGCGAGGACTACCTCTTTGACAGCTCGCGGTTCGCCTTCGTTGACTTTCCGCAGGCCGTCCGCAAGAGACTACGCGCACTTCAGAAAGCCAGCTAACACGGCATGCACCAGACCGCGCGAGGGATCGTCCCGCGCGACTGACTGCATCCGAAACGCACATCACCTCCCTCGCGGCAGGTATGCTGGAGGCCGGAAACCGGTCGCTCGGGCGGTCCCCATGGCACTCGGAACATCGCGCACGCTCCTCGTCGTCAGGCGCTACGGCCTGCTTGTCGTGTCCTCCTCGGTCGCCGGATTGCTGCTGCACTTCGGGATGGTCGGCATCGAGGCCCTCATGATCGGGGAGCCCGTGCTCCTCGCCTTCCAGAGCCGGTTCTGGCGTTCGGCCTTCTCGTTCCCCTTCCTGCCGATCCTGCTGATGGAAGTGGGACTGACCGCTCTGACGCTCGTGTTGTGGAGCCGGTTGCGGCGGACCCTGCACGAGGCCCACGACCTGGACCTGCAGCGCGAGCGGCACGAGACGCGACTCCGCACGCTGCAGCGCGCGATGGCGCTGATGGCGCACCATCTCGCCGAGCAGAACAATCAGATCCTCCAGCACATCGCGATGCGCCGCGAGAAGGGGCAGCAGCCCTCACCCGCCATCGAGACCGCCAGCCGGCGCGTCGCGGAGATCCTGCTCACGCTGTCGGAAGTGAGTTTCGTGACGCCGGGCAGGACTGAGGGTGACGGCGTCGACCTGATCGAGGAACTGGAGCGGCGGCTGCAGGAGCGGGACGCCGCCCGGGAGAGCCCTGGCGCCTACACCCGGAGCGCCCTCCCCCTGCGCGAAAGCGGCCCGGCGCCTAGTCGAGATCGAAGTCTCGGGTCGGCTTCGTAATCGGTTCCGTGCGGGCCTGCTTCAGGGCTTCCTCGAAGCGGCGCGCGAGCGCATCTTCCTTCCCCTGCTCGGCGGCGAACGACTGCTCGAACAGCGCCTCGCGCCGGGCCTCCGCGGCCTTCAGGATGCTGTGGGCGTCAGCCAGCTCGGGCTTGTCGCCGCGGTCGGCTTCGCGGTGCGACACGATACGGCCCAGGTTCGTGTCGACGACAAGCGTCGCGCCGCAGCACGGGCACAGCAGTTCCAGTTCGCTCGTGAGCTTCGCCATGCCGCTATTCTAGAGCGGCCGCGGCGCGCGCCCGTCATGGAACGCCGGCCGATCAGGAGGCCGGTTGCAGGCTCTCCCGAAACGCCCGCCATCCGCCGAACCGGGTGATCTCCTCCGCCCCGGCCAGGCCGGCCGCCTCGCAGATGAACCCCTTCACCCAGCGGCCGTCGGCGAGCCGCACGTTGCCAATGCCGAGTGGCGGAGGCACGCCGTCGACGAAGCTGCCGAACGCCGCCTCGGGCACGGCCCAGACCTCGACGTCGATGCCGGGTCCGGCGAAGCCCGGCTCACGCACCAGGCCCGGCTTCGGGGGCAGCGTGTCGGCCAGCGCGAACAGCCGGTAGTCGGCAGCGGTCGCCGTCGTCTCGAGGAGCCGCGCCCCCCGCTGGGTCAACTGCCAGTTGAGCGGCTGCCCGGTGAGATGCGCGCCCACCACCGCGACGGCGATGCAGCCGGGCGTCCGGCGCGGGTCGGCCGCCCCCTCGAATCGGGATGCCAGCGCCAACAGGCCTTCGTCCGAGAACGCCGGAGCGGCCAGCGAGATTCCGAACGGCAGGCCGTCGTCGCGCATGCCGGCGGGCACGGCCAGCACGGCGAGGTCCATCAGGTTCGCGAAGTTCGTGTAGTAGCCGAGGTTGGTGTTGAGCCGCACCGGCTCCTGCTCCACGGCCGCCCGCGTGTAGATGGTGCCGGCCGTCGGCAGCGCGAGCACGTCGATGTCGGCCCACGTGCTCCGGGTCGCCGCGATCAGGGCCTGCAGCCGGTAGAGCGCCGTGTACGCGTCGACCGCCGAACGCTGCCGGCCTCCCAGGATGATGTCGCGCACGACGGGGTGGATGTCGGCCGCGCCCCGCTCGATGAAGTCGCCCACGGCCGCGGTGCGCTCGGCCACCCAGGGCCCCGCGTACAGCAGGCTCGCCGCCTCGCGGAACGGCGCGAAGTCGATCTCCACGACGGTCCCGCCGATGGCCTGCAGGCGCTCGATCGCGCGCGCATACAGGCCCGGCGTCAGCGGGTCGTCGAAGAATGCGAGGTCTGCCTGACGGGGCACGCCCACCCGGAACGGGCCGGACGCCCACGGCGCGGCGCCCGCGCCCGGCGCCGGCACCCGCGAGAACGGGTCATCCGCGTCCGCCCCGCGAGCCACGCTCAGCACCAGGCCGGCGTCGGCGGTATCGCGGGTGAACACCGATACGCAATCGAGCGACCGGCACGCGGGCACGACGCCGCTCGTGCCGATCACACCCCGCGTCGGCTTCAACCCGACCAGGCTGTTGAACGCCGCGGGCACGCGTCCCGATCCGGCGGTGTCGGTCCCGAGCGAGAAGGCCACCTGCCCCCGCGCGACGGCCACGGCGGACCCGGAGCTGGAGCCGCCCGAGATGAAGCGGTCGTCGAAGACGTTCGCGCAGGCGCCGTACGGGGACCGCACGCCCACGAGGCCCGTGGCGAACTGGTCGAGGTTGGTCTTGCCGATCACGACGGCGCCGGCCGCCGTGAGGCGTGCCACGACGCCGGCATCGCGCGCCGGCGTGTAGGCGAAGGACGGGCACGCCGCGGTGGTGGGCAGGCCGGCGACGTCGATGTTGTCCTTCACGGCAAATGGGACGCCCGCCAGCGGCAGCGACAGGTCGATACCCGACGCCCGCCGCACGGCCGCAGCGCGGTCCGCGAGCGCAATCCATACGGGCCCCTGCCCGTCGGCCTCGATGCGCGCGAACACCGCGTCGATCACCTCCGCGGGGGTGCGGGTGCCCGCGCGGTAATCGCGCAGCAGCGCCTGAATCGTCATGCGACCCGCACGGTGGCCAGGTTCTGCCCCGCCATGACCATCGCGCCCTTCTCGCAGTGCAGGATCTCGACGACGCCGGTCGACGGCGCCACGACGATGACCTCCATCTTCATGGCTTCGAGCACGAGCAGCTTCTGCCCGGCTTCGACCCGCTGGCCGTGCTCGACGGCCAACTGCCACACGCTCGCCGTCACCGGCGCACGGACCGCCTCGCACCCGTCAGGCACCTCCGCCTGGACGGGTGGTGCCGCATCCTCGGGCGGCTCGACGAACTCCGGCTGCCCGGCCGCCGCCCAGCGCTCGCGTTCGGCCAGGAAGGCCGCCTGCTGGTGCCGCTTGAAGGCCGCCGACTCGTCCGCGTTGGCCGCGAGGAACGCGTGGTACTCGCGCAGGCTGAACTGCCGGGGCTCGATCGAAATCTCGTACTCGCCGTGCGGAAATGCGTCGCGCATCTCCAGCAGTTCCGCCGCGCCCACCGGGAAGAACCGGATCTGGTCGAAGAAGCGCAGCAGCCACGGCGAGCCCGGCTCGAACGCCTTCGTGGTCCGCCACGTGTTCCACATCTGGACGGTGCGCCCGACGAACTGGTAGCCGCCGGGGCCTTCCATCCCGTACACGCACATGTAGGCGCCGCCGATGCCGACCGAGTTCTCGGCCGTCCACGTGCGGGCGGGGTTGTACTTGGTGGTCACGAGACGATGGCGCGGGTCGACCGGCGTGGCCACGGGCGCGCCGAGGTAGACATCGCCCAGGCCGAGCACGAGGTAGGACGCGTCGTACACGATGCGCTTCACGTCCTCCACCGAGTCGAGTCCGTTGATGCGGCGGATGAACTCGATGTTGCTCGGACACCACGGGGCGTCCGCCCGCACGGACTGCATGTACTTCTCGATCGCCAGCAGCGTCGCCGGGTCCTCCCACGAGAGCGGCAGGTGCACCACACGCGACGGGATCGTCAGGTCGTCGAGGTCCGGCAGCCTCGTCTCGCACTCCTCGAGCGCCCGGATCAGGACCTCGCGCGGCAGCACCCGGCTGTCGTAGTGGATCTGCAGCGACCGGATGCCGGGCGTGATGTCCACGATGCCGCGCAGCGCCTGCGCCCGCAGCAACTGCTCCAGGGCATGGATCCGGAAGCGCAGGTTCAGGTCCAGCTCGTTGGGCCCCATCTCGACCAGCAGATACCGGTCACCCGCGGCGCGGTAGACGATGGAGGCGGCCCGGTGCAGAATCGCCGGTTCCCGCGGTTCGTCCACCGGCACGGGCAACGCGCCGGTCAACGACGTGACCGCCGCGTCGAGTTCGCGCTCGAGCCGGGTGGCCTGGGCGTTGGTCAGCATGCGGAAGCGCACCTGATCGCCGGCCCGCAACTGCCCCATCTTCCAGATCTCGGCCTGGGCGATCACGGCCGGACAGACGAAGCCGCCGAGGCTGGGCCCGTCCGGACCGAGCAGGATGGGCATGTCGCCCGTGAAGTCCATGGCGCCGATGGCGTAGGCGTTGTCGTGCAGGTTGGACGGGTGCAGCCCCGCCTCACCGCCATCCTTCCGGGCCCAGACCGGCCGCGGTCCGATGAGCCGGACGCCCGTGCGGTCGGAGTTGTAGTGGACCTTCCACGATGCCGAGAACAACGTCTCGATGTCGCCCTCGGTGAAGAAGTCCGGTGCGACGTGCGGGCCGAAGAGCACGCCGATCTCCCACTCCGCGCCGTAGGCGGGCGTGAGCGCCGCGGGCAGCACGGAGGCCGGCGCGGGCAGGCCCGCGTCGCCGCCCCAGCGCACCAGATCTCCGGCGCGCAGCACGCGGCCGGCGTGGCCGCCGAACTTGCCGAGGATGAAGGTCGACCGGCTGCCGAGATACTCGGGCACGTCGAGCCCGCCACGCACCGCCAGATACGCCCGAGACCCGGGGCCCCGCGCGGACCCGAGCCTGAGCACCTGCCCGGCCCTGACGGCGACGGCCGCCCAGCGCGGCACCGGCTGCCCGTCGAGCGTCGCCTGCATGTCCGCGCCGCCGAGCGCGATCACCGTGGCGGCGTGGAAACGGAGCGTCGGCCCCATCATCGTGCACTCGAGGCCCGCCGCCCCTTCGGGGTTGCCGACGACCCGGCTCACGAGGCGGAAGGCCAGCGTGTCCATCGGCCCGGACGGCGGCACGCCCACGTGCCAGTAGCCCGTGCGTCCCGGGTAGTCCTGCACGGTCGTCTGCATGCCGGGCTCGACGACATCGAACCCGCGCGGGTGATACGCCACCGTGGACAGGAAGCTGGTCGGAAACCCGCCCGCGCGGAAGCCCGGTGTCCCGACGACGGTGCGCAGATAGTCGAGGTTCGTCTCGACGCCCTCGCACCGCGTCCCGGCCAGGGCGGCGGCCAGCGCGTCCACGGCGGCCTCCCGCGTGTCGGCCTTGACGATCAGCTTGGCGAGCATCGGGTCGTAGTACGGCGTGATCTCCGAGCCCGCCGAGACCCAGCCGTCCCAGCGCACGCCCGCCGGCACCCGCACCTCGGTCAGCGTGCCGGTACTCGGCCGGAAGCCGTGCGCGGCGTCCTCGGCGTAGATGCGGACCTGGATGGACGCGCCGGACGGCACGGGCCGCAGTGTCTCGATCGGCGGCAGCGTGCCGGCGCCGAGCCGCACCATCCACTCGACGAGGTCGACGCCGGTCACTTCCTCGGTCACGCCGTGCTCCACCTGGAGCCGCGTGTTGACCTCGAGAAAGTAGAACGCCTCCCTGTCGGCGTCGTACAGGAACTCGGCGGTGCCCGCGGACCGGTAGTGCACCGCGCGGGCCAGGCGCTCGGCCGTCTCGAGCAGGCGCGCGCGCACCGCCGGCCTGAGGCCCGGGGCCGGCGTTTCCTCGATCACCTTCTGGTTGCGCCGCTGCGCGGAGCAGTCCCGCTCACCGAGCGCGATGACCTGCCCGCGGCCGTCCCCGAACAGCTGGACCTCGATGTGCCGCGCGCGCTCGACGTAGCGCTCCAGATACACGCCCGCCTGGCCGAAGTTCGCGGCGCCGAGCCGCGCCACCGCGGCAAAGCCGGCCGCCAGTTCGTCCGCGCTCCGGCAGACCCGCATGCCGATGCCACCGCCGCCGGCCGTGCTCTTCAGGATCACGGGATAGCCGCAGCGCTCCGCCTCGGCCAGCGCCTCCGCCTCGTCGGCGAGCAGGCCCGTGCCCGGCAGGAGCGGAGCCCCCTCCTGCAGCGCCAGCTCCCGCGCCGTGTGCTTGAGGCCGAGGGCCCGCATCTGCGCGGCCGTCGGCCCGAGGAACACCAGGCCCGCGGCTTCGCACGCCTCGACGAACCCGGCGTTCTCGCTCAGGAAGCCGTAGCCGGGGTGAATCGCCTGCGCGCCCGTGCGGCGGGCCGCCTCGAGGATTGCCTCCTGGTTCAGGTAGCTCTGCGCGGCCACGGCGGGTCCCACGCAGACGGCCTGGTCGGCCAGGGCCACGTGGGGCGCATGGCGGTCGGCGTCGGAGAAGATGGCGACCGGGGACAGGCCGAGACGCCGGAGCGTGCGGATGATGCGGCAGGCGATCGCGCCGCGGTTCGCGATGAGGACGGTCGTGAGCACGGACTAGACGGGGTCCCAGATCAGGACGCGGATGGGCGTCGGGTTGTAGGCGTTGCACGGGTTGTTGAGCTGCGGGCAATTGCTGATCACGGCCAGCACGTCCATCTCCGCGCGCAGCTCGACGTACTTGCCCGGCGCGGACACGCCGTCCTCGAACGTCAGCGTCCCGTCCGGCGTGACCGGCACGTTCATGAAGAAGTTGATGTTGTGCGTCACGTCGCGCTTTTCGAAGCCGTGTCCCCAGTCGACGAGCCCCTTCACGAAGCTCTGGCGGCAGGCGTGCATGTACCGCTTCTCGATCGCGTAGCGCACCATGTTGCTCTCGGTCGCGCAGGCGCCGCCCAGCGTGTCGTGACGGCCGCAGGTGTCCGCGACGATCGTCAGCAGCGTGTGCCCCTTGCTCGAGATCAGCTTCGTCCCCGTCGTCAGGTAGATATTGCCCTGCTCGCGGATCGTGTCCTGCGCCGAGTAGCGGTCCTCGAGGTCGTGGGCGTTGTAGAAGAGCGTGTCCGCGGCCTGGTTGCCCTCCAGGTCCAGGATCCGGACGTGCTGGCCGCGCCGGATCTCGTGGACCCACGGGTCCCCGGCCTCGACGATCGCGTCGTAGCTGGCGGTCTCGGGCGTGAGCGGGCTCTCGGTCAGCATGGCTACAGGAAATACCTCTCGGTGATCGTGAAGCCGCGGCCGTTCTCGGGGCACTTCACCCGGCACGGGTCGTCCGCGGCGGGCGGCGGGACCCTGAGCACGGCCAGGTCCACGGCCTGCGGGTCGTAGGCCGGATTCGGGTCGAGCGGATGCTGGCAGGTGTTCAGCATCACCAGGACGTTCATCTCGGCCCGAAGCTGGACGCACGCGCCCGCCGTGGAGTGACCGGGCACGTAGCGCATCGCGCCGGTGTCATCCACGACGACCTTGCTGAAGAAGTTGAGCGGCGCCACCATGTCGCGCGCGGACAGCCCGTACTTCTCGAGCTCGACGATGAAGCCGTCCTGGGCGTTGCGGTGCCAGGCATTCCGCAGACGCTGATAACTGCCTTCGCCGTACTTCTGCCGGACCAGCGCGGCGTTCGAGATGCCGCTCAGCGGGTCGTGCCACCCGAGGCTGTCGTGCGTCACGGAGCAGAGAATCCGCCCCATGTCGGAATAGAGCACGTCGCCCGCCGTCAGGCGCGCGATGTGCTGCGCCTTCAGCGTGTCGGGCATGTTGTAGCGCTCGGTCGGGTTCTCCCAGTTGTAGAACATGGCCGCAACGTTGGCCCGGCCGGTCGGGTCCGTGATGCGGAGCGCCGTGCCGCGCTTGAGGACGTGCGACCAGGTCGCACCCTCCCGCACCACGTCCGTGAACAGCGTGTCCTCCACCGGATCGATTGTGGCGCAGGCGGACGCCGGGCCTACAGCAGTTTCGGATCGATACGCCACACGTTCTCCTGCCGGATGTTGGAGAGCCACACGGCGCCATGCCCCACGCGGACCGCGTCGCCGCCCAAGCCCGTCCACTGGCGGACGACCGAGTTCGTCTCCGGGTCGATCTCGGTCAACGGGATCTCGAACACGGTCACCCACACGCGTCCGGCGCCGAACGCAATCTCTCCCCCGCCGCCGGGCACGCCCACCTGGATGTTGGTCACGAGCTTCCGCGTCTTGACGTCCACGCGCGAGACGGTGCCGTCCCCCTGGTTCAGCGTCCAGATGGCGCCGCCACCCACGGTTGTGAAACGCGGGTTCGGCCCGACCGGAATGCGGTCGGTGATCAGGTTGGTGTGCGGGTCGACCCGCACGACGACGCTCTCCTCGGTGCTGACCACCCAGACGGCCTTGTCCTCGCCCACCACGGTGACCGACGAGCCCTTCGGCACGCCGATCTCGGCCACGACCCGGTTCGTGTCCGGGTCGATCCGCGAGAGGATCCCCTTCATGTCACTCGTGAGCCAGACGCTGTCGGCGGTCGCCGCGATGCCGCCCTCGCTCAGCGCCGGCCCGACGTGGAGCGTGGCCGTGATCTGATTGGTCTTGAGGTCGATGCGCTGGAGTGCCTTGGTGGCGGGCTTGTCCGGCTCGCCGCAGATGGGCACCCAGAGCGACTCGAACGCGGCCACGAGGCCGCTGCACGGCCGGACACCCGTGTCGACCGTCGTCACCACCGTGTTCGTCTTCGGGTCCAGCCTCGCGACCATGTTCTTCCGGCCGCTCGTCACCCAGACGGCGTCCGGCGTGATGACCTGCCAGTCGGGATTGCCCGCGACCGGAAACACCGCCACCGGCTTGATGGCGGTGATCTCCCGCTTCACGCCGGGCGTGCTGACGCCCGGCCGCGGCGGGCGCTGCGCGGCGGGCCCACCGGGGGCGGGCGTTGGAGTCTGGGCGGCCATCAGGGCGCCGGTCAGGATGACCGCGGGAATCGTCAGCAACGTCGTCGGCTTCACTTACACACCCTCCTGCACCGCGTCGGACAGCACGGCGGCCCGGCCCTCCTCGGTGCGATTCGTCAACAGGCACACGGCGAAGAACGTGACGGCGCTGACCACCGGCGGCAGCAGCGTGTCGAGGCCGGCCCACTCGGCCGGCGTGACGAAATGCGCCAGCAGCCGCGCACCCGTGCCGGCGACGATCGACGCCAGCGCGCCGGCCTGGTTCGCCTTCGGCCAGTAGACGCCCGCGAACAGCGGAATGACGCAGCCCGCGAGCACGATGTCGAAGGCCAGGATGAGCAGGATGCCCGGTTCGGGCCGCACGTAGGCCAGCGCGCCGGCCGCGGCGGCCACGGGAATGGCCATCGCGCGGGCCAGCCCGAGCAGCCGCCCGCTGTCGGTGAAGCCCGGGTTGCGCCGCTGGACGATGTTCTTGGCCAGCACCAGCGACATGACCAGGATGGCGCCGTTGGCCGTCGACATCGACGCGCCGAGCACGCCGACAAACACCAGCACCCCGATCCCGAACGGCAGGATCTCCGAGGCCATCGCCGGCAGCACCATCCGGGGGTCGGCGGCGTTCTGGACGCTCGCCACGCCCGCGAGCCCGATGATGGCCACGCAGCAGCCGATCACCACCGTGATGCCGGCGCTGTAGTAGCAGCCACGCTGGGCGGTGCGGCCGTCCCGGGCGGCAAAGACCCGTTCCATGAAGTCCAGCGCCATGGCGTTCCCGAACACGAGCGCGAGCATGCCGGCCCAGTTCGCCAGTGCGCCGCTCTCGCGGTGGAGGATGGAGCTGAAGTCCACGGTGGCCGCCGGCACGGCGGCGACCATGTTGCCGAACCCGCGCGTGGCGACGAGCCAGACGGCCGCGCCGACGAATCCGGCCAGGGCCAGGTAGATCTGGAAGAAGTCCGTCCACACGGCCGAGTACAGGCCGCCGGCGATGGTGTAGGTCACGATGATGGCCGTCGCCACCACCAGGGCCGGCAGGTAGTCGATGCCGCTGACCACCGAGAGCACCCAGGCGACGGCGCTCAGATTGCCCGCGATGAGGACCGTGAACGAGACGATGGTCAGCACCGAGACGGCCTGCTCGGTCGGCACGCCGTAGCGCCGGAAGAAGAACTCCGGCAGGGTGAACAGGTTCATCCGATTGAGCGGGGCGGCCAGGAACCGGCCGACGAGCACCAGGCTCAGCGCGAGCCCCATCGAGATCATCAGCCCGCCCCACACGCTGCCCGTGTAGGTGATGGAGACGGCGCCGAGCGTGGAGTTGCCGTCGACGGCCTGGGCGAGGAGTGTCGTGCCCACGACCATGAACGGCAGCGTCTTGTCGCACACCGCGAATCCGGTCGCGGACCCCCGCACCTTCGTATAGGTATAGAGACCAATCGCAAGCGAGATCGCCATGAAGATGGCGACCGGCCAGAACATCACCGTCATTGCTTCCCCCTTCCGGGACCGGATGCCGCCGAGGCGACGGGTTAGCGCGGAACGCGCGGCGAGAGGATCACGTCCCGCAGCACGACGCGGTCGAGCTTGCCGTTCAGGCGCTGGATCGCGTCCTGCAGCTCCAGCAGCGTGCCGCGCGTGAGCTCAAGGACGTGTTCCTCGGGCTGATACACGGTGCCGCGCGGGTAGTCCACGAACGGCGTGCTGGTCTGCTCGATGTGCGTGCCGAGGATGTGGGCCACGGGCTTGTCGGCCGTGAAGTCCACGAGCCGCTTGTGGCTGGCGGCGAAGGTGGGAAACTCCGCGTCGCCGACGTACAGGCGGCCCGGGTAGAAGCTGTCGCCGGTCAGCAGGATGCCCGTCTGACGGTCGTAGATCGCGATGCCCGCGACGTCGTGGCCGGGGATCGGGATGATGTCGACGACCCGGCCGCCCAGATCGAACGGCACGATGTCGGTCGGCCAGGTCTTGATGCCGAACGCCTGCTGGAGGGCGTCGACCTTCGCCGGCACGAGCTGCACGTTCGGCAGCCCGGCGAAGGTCCTGTCACCCGCGACGTGGTCGCCGTGCGAATGGGAGTGCGTCACCACCAGTTGCGGTGGCGCGGTGCGCCCGTTGCGCTTCGTCCACTTCGCGATGAGATCCATCACCACGGGCGCCGTGTTCGCCTCGCCCGCGCCCGTGTCTTCGAGCAGCACCTTGTCGCGCCCGAAGATCAGGAACAGGAACGGCTTCTCGTAGTGGCTGCACCCGGACTGCCGGAGGATGAAGAAGTTCGGGTTGTACTCGTGCACCTGGAAGGCCGCCGCCTCCATGCACTTCGGCCCGCCCGTCGACCAGCGGGACGGCAGCACGCCGGGCTCGACGAAGGCGCTCGGCGGGTGTGGGGGCATCGCCTGCGCCGCCGATCCCTGCTGGGCCCGGAGCGCGGGACGCGCGACCAGACCGACCGTGAGCACCAGCAGCAGCGACGACAGCGAACGCACCTTCACGCGATCCCCCTTTGGGTTTCAGTCAGACGTTGACTAGCTCTTGCCCGCCGCGGGCCTGGCGTCGGGCAGGGCGTTCCACTCGGACATCGGCATGTCCCGGCCGGGGAACGCCACCTTCTTGAACGGCCACCGGGCCGCGATCCAGGCCCGCACGGCCTTCTCGAGCTTCGGCTCCAGACCGGCCGCGGCTCCCTGCTTCGTCACCCAGAGCCGCACGGTGGCGTCATAGCCGGCCTTCGGACTCGGATTGATGTAGACGCACGCCTGCTCCTCCTGCCGGTCCGGCGTCAGCACGCCGTAGGCGAAGGCCGTGTGGTGCTGGAACTCCCAGCGGTGGCGCTTCAACTCGCCGTAGTCCTCGGCCAGCGTGCCGCCCGAGGCGTTGGCCGGGCGGCCGTCGCGGTCCAGCAGCGCCTGGTAGTCGGGCTTCAGGATCTCCGGCTCGAGGATGTTCCACACGTACCCGGCCAGCTGGGGCGGACCGGGGGCGACGAAGGTCTCCGGCGCGAAGCGCGCCGTGCCCGCGGCGAAATCCGGATGGGTCGTCGGCGAGGCGATGACCAGTTCGGGCGTGCACTTCGCACCGGCGCACACCGCATAGTGAATCCAGCGGGGCTCGCCGAAGGTCACCGTGGCCGCCAGCGCGTCGCCGGACCGGCCGAAGGACGTCTCCACCTTCTTCTTGTTCAGCCAGGCCTTGAGCACGAGACCGCCGGAGGCCTTCGCCGTCAGCGGCTTCGCGTGAATCGTGACCGGCTTGCCGGGAAACCACACCGGCACGTCCTCGACGAGCACGTCAGGGGTGCCGTCGGCGTCGAGGTCGAGCGGCAGCGCCGTGACGGTCCAGGTGAGAGGTTCGAGCGTCAGGATCTTGCTGGCCTGAAAGCGCCACACGTTCGACCAGCGGCCGTTGGACAGCCACACGGAGCCATGCAGGACGCGGATGGCGTCGCCGCCGGGGCCCCGGAACTGGTGCGTCACCTTGTTGGCGACCGGGTCGATCCGGCTGACCGGCACGTCGCGCGCGGTCACCCACACCGCGCCCTCGCCTGCCGCGATGTCACCGCCCGTGCCCGGCACGCCGACCTCGATCGTCGCGACCGTGCGCAGCGTGAACGGGTCGATCTTGCTGACCGTGCCGCGCTTCTGGTTCAGCGTCCAGACGAAACCCTCGCCGACCGCCATGAAACGCGGGTTCGCGTCGACGGGGATCTCCGCGATGATCCTGTTGCTGGCCGGGTGAATCACCGTGACCAGCGACTTGTCCGTGCTCGACACCCAGACCCGGCCGTAGCCGAACACCGCGGTGTAGGACCCCGGCGCGATCCTGATGCGCGCCGAGACGCCGTTGGTGGCCGGCTCGATGCGCGAGATCTCACCGGCCGGGTCGCTCGGGAGCCACACGGACCCGGCGCCGAACGCGATGCCGCCTTCGTTGTTGGCCGGGGCGACCGGCACCTTGGCGACGACCTGGTTCGTGACGGTATCGATCCGGTAGAGCACCTTCTCCGAGCAACTGGGCGCCCAGAGCGTGCCGGCCGCGACGACCAGCCCCGAGCAGGGGGCGCCGACCGGCACCATGGCCACCGTCTCGCCGGTGTCCGGGTCCATGCGCGACACGAGGTTCTGGGCCCGGCTGTTGGTCCAGACCTGCCCCTCGCCCATCGCCAGCCAGTCCGGGCCGCCGACGATCGGGTACTCGGCGTCCGGCACGATGCGCGCCATCGGGTGCTGCACGCCTGGCACGCCGGGCTTCGGCGTGGGCGGCGGTGCGGCCGGCTGCGCGGCCGCCGGCGTGGCGGGAGCGGCCGGGGCCGTGGATGGCTGCTGGGCCACCACCGGCGCGATCGCCGCCAGGACCAGCGCGGGGAGAAGGGCTCGTGTGTGCACGTGGTCTCCTCCGCTACGCGATGATGTCGTGCACGACCTCGCCGGCCGTGTCGGTCAGGCGGAAGTCACGGCTGCTGTAGTGGTACGTCAGCTTCGTGTGGTCGATGCCCAGCAGGTAGAGCATCGTGGCGTGCAGGTCGTGGATGTGGACCTTCTTGTCCACGGCCTTGAAGCCGAAGTCGTCGGTGGCGCCGTAGGACATGCCGCCCTTGATGCCGCCGCCCGCCAGCCAGATCGAGAAGCCGGTGACGTTGTGGTCGCGTCCGTTGACCACGCCCGCCACGTTCTCGTTGGCCGTCTGGATGGCCGGCGTCCGGCCGAACTCGGTCGCGCCCACCACCAGGGTGTCCTCGAGCAGGCCGCGCCGCTTCAGGTCCTTGATCAGCGCCGCGTAGGCCTGGTCGGAGTCCTTCGCCAGCTTGACGTAGGTCATGATGTCGTTGTGGGCGTCCCACGGGTCGCCCTTGCCGTAGTAGGTCTGGACCATGCGCACGCCCTTCTCGACCAGCCGCGCCGCCATCAGGCAGCCGAGCGCGGTGTTGCCCGGGCCGTACATCTCGAGCGTCTCCTTGCTCTCCTTGCTGACGTCGAACACGTTCGGCGCCTCGGTCTGCATCCGGTAGGCGGTCTCCATCGTCTTGATGGAGGCCTCGAGTTCCGAGTCGCGCTCGCCGAGCCGCTTCATCTCCATCTCGTTCATGTACTGGAGGAAGCCGATGTCCCGGAGCTGCGCCTCGTCCGAGGCGGACTTCAGGATGTTCGGAATCACCTTCTCGGCCTGGAACTTCTCGTCCTCGACGTACTTGTTGTGGACGAGCGTGCCCTGGTGGACGGCCGGCAGGAACGCCGAGCTCCAGAGCGGACTGCCAATCGTCAGCGGCTCGGTCGGCGTCAGCACGACGAAGCCCGGCAGGTTCTCGTTGAGCGACCCGAGCCCGTAGGAGATCCACGACCCCATCGACGGACGGCCGATGAAGTTGGACCCGGTGTTGAGCATCGTCAGCGTCGGCTCGTGGTTCGGGATGTCCGCCCACATCGACTTGACGACGCAGATGTCGTCCGCCACCTCCCCGAGGTGCGGCCACAACTCGCTGAACTCCTGGCCGCTCTTGCCGTAGCGGTTGAACTTGAACGGCGACTTCATCAGGTTGCCGGTCTTCCGCTGCGTGAGCACCGGCCCGCCGGGGGTCGGCTGGCCGTGGTACTTGTCGAGCATCGGCTTGTGGTCGAACGTGTCGACGTGCGACACGCCGCCGTTCATCATCAGGAAGATGACGCGCTTGGCGCGCGGCTTGAAGTGCAGTTCCTTCAGCGCCGCGCCCTTGCCCAGGCTGCCCGCGCCGGAGATGCCCTTGCCCTTCGAGGCCTTGTCGGCGGCCTCGGCCGCCGCGATGGACGATCCGAGCAACTGCGAGAGCGCCACCATCCCGAAGCCATTCCCCAGGCGGCCCAGCGCCTGGCGGCGCGTCAACGGACGAAACGTGTGATTGCAACCCATCGTGGTCTCCTCGTTACTCGATGAACAGGAACTCGTTGGAACTCACCAGCGCCCAGCAGAACGAGCGGAGCGGCGAATCCGGCAGCGGCTTCGGCGCGTCCTTGTCCGCCTTCCTGCCCGGCTCCGGCGCGGGAGCCGGCGGGAGCGCCTTCAGCGGCGACTTCTGGACGAACGCGGTCGCGAGGCTCAGCTCCTCGGCCGTCGGTACCCGCTGGAACACCACCTCGTAGGCCTTTCTGACCTGTGCTTCCGGGCTCTCCAGCGTCTTGATGGACTCGGCCAGCGCGTCCGACAGGTTCCGCACCATCGAGCTGTTCAGGAAGAACAGGCGCTGCTGCGGGACGTTGGTCGTGTAGCGCTTCTCCGTCGAGATCGTGGCGGCCGGCAGGTCGAACGTCGCGTGGAAGTCATGCGGATACATGCGGCTGACCTTCGCGTAGACGGCGCGCCGCTGCATCTTGTCGCTCAACTCCTCCGACGGCCCGCCCTGGGTCTTCATGTCGAGCTTGTCGGCGGCCTGGAGCAGCAGGTCCCACACGCCCTCGGAGTCGATCCGCTGACGGTTGGCTCGCCAGAACAGGGTGTTGCTGGCGTCCTTCTGGATGTTCGCCGCCACCGGGGCGGTGCTCATCTGATACGTGCGCGAGAGCAGGATGTCCTTGTGCAGCTTCTTGAAGGACATGCCGTCCTTCACGAACTTCGCCGCGAGGAAGTCGAGCAGTTCCGGATGCGTCGGCTTCTCGCCGGCCGTGCCGAAGTTGCTCGGCGAGTCGACGATGCCGCGCCCGAAGTGCCAGCGCCACACGCGGTTGACGATGACGCGCTGCGCGACCGGATGACGGACGATCTCCTCGGCCAGTTCCAGACGGCCGCTGCCCTTCGTCAGGAGCCTGGGCTCGCCGCCATTCAGGATGGACGGGATCGCCCGCGGTGCAGGCTCCCCGAACGTGTAGGGATTGCCCCGGGTGAACACGCGCAGGTCCGAGGGATTCTCCGCTTCCGCGATGCCGTAGATGGCGGGCGGGCGCGGCATCATCTGCTTCTTGTAGTCGTCGGCATCGGCCTTCAGCTTCGTCAGGTGCATCCGGAGGTCGGCCGGCAGCCGGCGTTCGAGCGCGCCGTCGCTGAGCTTCAGCAGGCCGGGCTTGCCGCCCCGGCCGCCGAGACCCATCTCGTCGTCGGTCTCCGCGGTCGCCTCGGGCACGTCGCGCTCGAAGACGTCGCGCCACAGCAGCAGGTCCTCGCGGTCCAGGCTCTTGAGGTCGATCTGGTAGTTGTTCAGCCGGCGCTTCTTGCCGTTCGGCAGCGGGTCGAACGGTTCCTTCTCGTCCTTGATGGACGCGAGCAGCGCCTCGTTGTCCTTCGCCAGCTTGGCGTGCTTCTCGTCGACCTCCTTCACCTTCGCGACGAACTCCTTCGCGAGGGTGCGGGCCTCGTCCTCGGATCCGCCCAGCGACACCATCTCCTGCCAGGTCTTGAGGGCGGGATAGTTGTCCGGCCGCTTCTTCAGGAACTTGACCCACCGGCCCAGGATCTCGGGGTCGGTCTTCGTGTCCTCGGCGATCGACTCGATGGAGGCCTTCCTGTCGCTGCCGAGCTTCCACGCGGCCACCATGTAGTCCTCGGCCTGCGAGAGCAGGACTTTCGCGTAGAGCGCGCCGGCCTCCTCCTGGAACTTCTTCAGCTCCTCCTGCTTCTTCTCGAGCACCTTCGACTGCTTCTCGTACTCGTCGGCCACCGCCTTCGGCACCCGCGGGTAGGACTTGAAGTTCGAGCTGGCGAAGATGCTCGCCATGCCGTAGTAGTCGCGGGCGTAGATGGCGTCGTACTTGTGGTCGTGGCAGCGGGCGCACCCCACGGTCAGGCCGAGGAAGGCCTTGCTGGTCACGTCCACCTTGTCGTGCCATTCGTCGGCGCGCTCGATCGGGGCCGGGCTCGCCTGGAAGATCCAGATGCCGTTGCCGTTCATGCCGAGCGCCGGCAGGTGCGTGTCGCGCACCTTGTCGTCCATCAGGTCCGCGGCCAGCTGTGTCTTGACGAACATGTCGTAGGTCATGTCGTCGTTGAACGCGCGGATGAGCCAGTCTCGATAGAGATACGCGAACGGATACTTCTCGGTGCGGTCGGGGCGGCCGCCCACGTTGTAGTCGTCCTCGCCGTAGCGGACGACGTCCATCCAGTGGCGGGCCCACCGCTCCCCGTACTGCGGCGACGCCAGCAGCCGGTCCACGACCTTCTCCCAGGCATTGGGGCTCTTGTCGTGCTCGAACGCCTGCACGTCCGCCATCGCCGGCATCAGGCCGGTCAGGTCGTAGGTGACGCGCCGGATCAGGTCACGCCGGGTGGCGCCCGTCGTCGGCTTCATGCCCTCCTTCTCCAGGCGGGCCAGCACGAAGCGGTCGATGTCGTTGAGCGGCCACGCCGCGTCCTTCACGGCGGGAACCGGGTGGCTGGCCAGCGGCTGGACCGACCAGAGGTGCTTCTGCTCGAGGGAGTACTCCTTGCGGTTGACCGTGTCGGCCGGCCAGAAGGCACCGTCCTTGATCCACTGCACGAAGAAGGCGATCTGTTCGTCCGTCAGGCGGGTGCCGCCCTTCGGCATCCTGAGCGTGCCGCTGTGCCTGAGCGCGGCGATGATGATGCTCTTGTCCGGGTCGCCCGGCACGACCGCGGGTCCGGTCTTGCCGCCCTTCAGCGCGTCCTCACGCGAGTCGAGCCGCAGCCCGCCGCTGACCTGGGCCGTGTGGCAGGCAAAGCACTGCTGCGCGAGCACCGGACGGATGTGCGTCTCGAAGTGTTCGCGCAGCACGGCTTCGGGCTTCCCGCCGGTGGATCCGTCCGGCCACAGGGCGCCGTCCTTCACCCAGGCGGTCAGCGCCGCGATCTTCTCGTCGGCCAGCCTGGCGCCACCGAGGGGCATCTTCACCCCTCCGGTGTGCGCCACGGCCGCGATCAGCAGGCTCTGTGCGGGGTCACCCGGCACGATGGCCGGGCCGGTCTTGCCGCCCTTGAGCAGGGCCTCCCGGGAGTCGAGCCGGAGACCGCCCGCGGCGGTCCCGTCGTGACAGCCGAGGCAGCTCTCCGACAGCACCGGACGGATGCTCTTCTCGAAGAACTCCGCCTGGGTCGGCGTGGGGGCCTGTTGCGCCAGGACCCCCACGCTCGTCAGCGCGATACCATGCGCCAGCAGCGCCAATGCTGCCAGCAGAACGACGCCCTTCTTCATCTTCGACTCCCCCACGGATTCGGATTTAGAACTCGAAGCGAATCGCGAACTGCATCACCCGAGGCGCCGTCGTCTCCGTGAACTGGCCGAAGCTGTTCGGCGCGTTCGCGTCGAGATTCAGCCGCGTGAAGTTCACGTTGTTGAAGGCATTGAACGCCTCCGCCCGCACCTGGATCCGCGAGCCGCCACCCAGCGCGAAGGACTTCGTGAGCGCAATGTCGGTGTTGTAGAAGTCATCCAGCCGGACTGCCGCGCGGGTGCCGACTTCGCCGGGCAGCATCGGCTTCCAGTTCGCCGCCGCCGCGTTGGTCGTCGGAAAGATGGCCGGGTTGCCGCGGTCGTTGATCTGGACCTCCGCCTCGTACGGCCCCACCGGGTCGGCCAGGGTCGTGAAGGAGAAGTTCGTCGGCCAGAGGCCCGAGTAGGCCACCGCCGTCGGCAGCGCCGACCGGTAGCGGAAGATCGTCGAGAGTTGCCAGCCGCCCACCAGCCCGTCCACCAGGCCACCGGCGCCGCTCAGGAACCTGCGGCCGCGGCCGAACGGCAGTTCCACCATGACGTTGCTGTTCACGTTGTGGCGGACGTCGAAGTCGGAGTAGCCGTAGAAGGCATCCCGATCGAACGGGTTCAGCATCAGGCCACCGGCATTGCCGCCACCCGACTCCGTGGAACCCCCGTTGTCGCGCGCGCGCGCCAGGGTGTAGTTGAAGTCGAACGACACACCCTTGCTGATGGGCTTGCGCACCGAGAGCGTCAGCCCGTTGAAGTCGCCGTAGCCCGCGTTGGTCCACATCGACATCCCCGAGCTCTGCGTCGGATACATCGTGAAGCAGCCGGTCCTGATGATGCAGTTCGGGAACTGCGCGGTCTGGATGCGGTCGATGGCGTGGATCGTGTCCGCGTCCGATCCCCCGAACTGGCCCCAGATCAGGTCGTAGTAGTTGGCCGTCGCGCTCCCGGGGAAGTAGAGATTCTTGAGTGCGGGCACCCAGTTCTCAATCCAGGGGATGTCCTGGATGAGGGCGGGGTTTGCCCGGACCTGCGCCGGGGTGACACCCGAATTCCACACGCCGCGGATCTGCTGCGCAGCCTGCTTCCACGTGGTGCCCGACGCAGGGTCCAGCATGTTGATGGCCCACCCGCCGGCGTCGAGCTGCATCAGCTGGTCTCGCGACCAGCGGCCGACGTATCCCGCCTCGACGGTCAGGCCGCCCTTCATCTCACGCGCGATCGAGAAGTTGGCGTTGATGGAGTAGGGCGCGTGCAGCTTCGTATCGATGCCCATGTAGTTGCCGCCGATGAAGTTGACGGCCGGGGGCGTGAACGGGAAGGTGTGCGGCGGCGCGTCCGGGATGGCCGGCAGCGTGCCGTCGTAGCGGCGGCCCGTCGTGAAGTTCACCGACTGCCCGTCGAGCCTCACGATCTCCGACAGACCGAACGAGGCCGCATTGTCGAACTTCGTGACCAGGTCGCTGCCGAACCGGTCGTAGACCAGCCCCGCCCCACCGCGAATCACGCCGTTCCTGCCGGTCAGGAAGCTCAGGAACCCGTCCTCGGGCCTGTAGGCGGCCGACACACGGGGCGCGAAGTTGTTGCGGTCCGGGCCATACCAGCTCTGCCGTCCGTTCGCAGGCCCGTTGAAGTCATACGAGAGCAGCGCGTTCTCCATCTGGTTCATCGGGATCCCCTTCGCCATGGCATCGATGCGCTGGGCGAAGAAGTCCTGCAGCGGGAACGTCGGCGCGACCTGGAGGCCGCTGGTCTCGTAGGGCACGCCGTAGTTCACATACCGCAGGCCGTAGGTCAGCGTCAGATTCGGCGTCGCGCGCCAGTTGTCCGCGAAGTAGAGCTCGTACTCGTTGGTCGCAAAGTTGCGGACGGCCGGCGTGCCGACCGGAATCGGGTTTCCGGCCTGGTCGTAGGTGTAGGTCATGCTGCCCGTCGTGATGACGCCGAGCAGATTGCCGAACGCCCGGCCCACGACCGCCGCGTCGGCGAGGCCCAGCGTGGGAATGCCCGTCAGGTTCCGCAGGTAGCTGGTCGTGGCCCCGGTGATGTCCGAGGCCAGGCCGAGCAGTGAGCCACGGCCATAGGAGTAGCTGGGGAACGCGTTCGCGTAGTTCACACGCTCGTTGCGGATGAACCGCAGGTTGCCGCCCGTCGTGATCGAGTGCGACCCCTTCGTCCAGGTGAGGTCCTCGACGATGTTCCACGTCGGGTTGTTGCGCTCGAAGGGACGGGTGAAGTTGGTCGGCACGTGGATCGTGTCGATGGTGAAGGACGGGTCCAGGCTGCCGGTCTGCTTCAGCCGGATGTTGGTCAGGCCCACGTTGAGCGAATTGACCAGCTTGGCGGAGAGCACGCTCGTGTAGGCCGCCGACACGCCGTAGCTGTTGTCGAGCGCGACCGACGCCGCGTCCTGGCCCGGATACTGGGCCACGACGTTGTCCTTCTCCATGTCGGCGATCGTCGTCCGCACGGAGAGGTTGTGCTTGCTCATGCTGTCGAGCTTCACGTCCACTTTGCCCACGTAGGCACGGTTGTCGAGCGTGAAGGGCGCGTTGAAGCGATACCCGGCGAAGTTGAGGCCGCGGTCGAGGCCGGCCGCTTCGTCGTTCGCAGCGGGCAGGCCGCCGAGGAGCGCCAGCATCGCCGGGCTGGATCCCAGTCCGAGCGGGTCGATGGCCCTGATGGCGTCGGGGCCAAGCGCGTAGGTCTGCCCGTTGTTCGCACGGACCATGAGCGTGCCGGACCTGAGCGCCGCGGACGGGACGTTGCGCAGCACACTCTGCCCGCTGTTGTCCGTCCGGCGCTCGACGTTGCCGAAGAAGAACACGCGGTTCTTCACAATCGGGCCGCCGATGGACGCGCCGTACTGGTTTCGCTTCAGCTGCTCCTTCGGCAGGCTGGCGCGCTCGTTGAAGTAGCTGTTCGCCGCGAACTTCGAGTCGCGGTTGTACTCGTAGGCGGATCCGTGCAGCGTGTTGGTGCCGCTCTTCGTGATGAGCGTGACCTGTCCGCCGGAGCTGCGCCCCTGGTTGGCGTTCTGCCCCGTGACCGTGACGCGGAACTCCTGCACGGAATCGAGCGGCACGGGCAGCGCGCCGTTGAAGCCGCTCTCGCGCTGCTGTCCCGTGTTCAGCCCGCCCTGTTGCCCGTTACTGGTCCCTTCCACGCCGGCCGTCTGGTTGTCGTTGATGTCGACACCGTCGAGCGTGATGTTGTTCTGGTCGCGGCGCGCACCGATGACCTCGCCGGTGGGCGTGACACCGGGCTGCAGGCTGAGCAGTTCGACGACGTTCCGGGTCAGCAGCGGCAGCTGGCGGACCTGCGTCTCGCCGAACGGGTTGCCGACGGACGCGTCGACGAAGTTGATCGGCGCGATCTTGGCCTCGACGCTCACGGTCTCCGAGAGCCCGGCCAGTCCGAGCTTCAGATCCGCCGACGCCGGCGTGTTGACCTGGAGCGTGACCTTGGCCCTGTACGGCGCAAAGCCGGAAAGTTCCGCCAGCACCTCGTAGGTGCCCGGAGGCACCTGGAGGAACTGATAGGCACCGGACTCATCCGAGAACACGGTGCGCTCGAACGAGGTGTCGGCGTTGATCAACTGCACCGGCACGCCGGGAAGCGCACCGCTCTGCTCGTCGATGACTTTGCCGCGCAACGACGAGGTGGCCTGGGCAAACACCGTCCCGCTGGCCACCAGGAGTGAGAGGATCGCGAACACTACCAACCGTCCATAACCGCGCATCGGGCAAGACCTCCTCGTCCTGTGCGGCGGAGCAGGGGCTCCGCCATGCAGTCAACAGAGCAAGGGCTGCGCCGGGCGCGCGGATCGTGACGTGCCGGCACCTAAGTGCCTGTGAACGCAGGGGCTTGCGTGGCGTGACACCTGCCAGCCGCATTCGTCGCACGGCATGCCAATCCGCACATTGATGTACGCACTGGTCCGCGCCTGCTTCGAAGTTGTGGCCAGGGCGCGCGCGACGCCGGACCGCGATCGGCGCCGCGCGCCGACGGCGCGATCGCCACGCGATGCACGCCGACGAAATCGTCGAATCGCGAAAAATACATCCCCACTAATGTTGCTGTCGCGATCGCGCGAAACCTTTGATACTGGCCGCACATCACATGCGCCTGCCAGTCATCACACGCCTCGTATTGCTCTCATCGATCGCGCTGACGCACAGCGCGATCACGTCGGCCGCGGACGACCCGCCCGCGCGCGAGCCGATGACCGTGCGCGCGTCGCGCATCGCCCGTCCGCTGAAGATCGACGGCCTGCTCGACGAACCGCTCTACCGCGAGGTCGCCGGCCTGACCGGCTTCATCCAGGTGGAGCCGGACGCCGGCGCCACGGCCACCGAACGCACCGAGCTGTGGCTCGCCCACGACGAGCGGAACGTGTATGTGTCGTTCCGGGTCTGGGACACGCAGATGGCGCGCCTCGTCGCGACCGAGATGCGGCGCGACAACGGCAACATCTGGTCCGGCAACGACGTCGTCATCTTCGTCTTCGACACGTTCAACGACAAACGCACCTCGCTGTCATTCACGGTCAACGCACTCGGGGCGCGCGCGGACGGCCAGGTCTTCAACGAGAAGCAGTTCAATCCCGACTGGAATCCGGTCTGGGACCTGAAGACGGGCCGGTTCGAGGGCGGGTGGACGCTCGAAGCGGCACTGCCCTTCAAGTCGTTCCGCTACGCGGCGGGCGCCGACCAGGTCTGGGGCTTCAACGCCGCGCGCGTCAAGCGGTCGAAGAACGAGATCTCGATGCTGTCGCCGGTGCCGCCCTCGCAGGGACAGCAGGGCGTCGAGCAGCCCGCGTTCGCCGCGCGTCTGACGGGGATCACGGCGCCCCCGAGCGGCGCGAGCCTCGACATCAAGCCGTTCGTCACCTCCAGCGTCAGCCGTGACGGCACGGGCGCGCGGCCGCTCACGACGCGCGCGACCGACGTGGGCCTCGATGCGCGCGTGAACCTGTCGCGCACGCTCGCCGCCGACCTGACCGTCAACACCGACTTCGCGCAGGTCGAGGCGGACCAGCAGCAGATCAACCTGACACGGTTCAGCCTCTTCTTTCCAGAGAAACGGGAGTTCTTCCTCGAGAACCAGGGCACGTTCGCCTTCGGCGGCGTACCGGTCGGCAGCCTGAACGCGGGTACCTCCGACGCGCCGATCCTCTTCTACAGCCGGCGCATCGGGCTCGACGGCGGACGCCCGGTGCCGGTCGCCGGTGGCGGCCGTCTGACGGGCCGCATCGGCGCCTTCAACGTCGGGCTCATCGACGTGCAGGCGCGCGACGTGCCGGGCACCAGCGGCACGGCCACCAACTTCAGCGTCGTCCGGATCAAGCGCGACGTGCTCCGGCGCAGCAGCGTGGGGCTGATTGCCACGGGGCGCACCGCGCCGGACGGGCTCCCGGGGCGCAACCTCACCTACGGCGTGGACGGCACGTTCGCGCCCGTCCAGAACCTGCAGATCAACACGTACTGGGCGAAGAGCGACACGGATGGGGCACCGCGGCCCGCGGACACCAACGACCGCAGCTACCGGCTGCAGACGGAGTTCACGGGCGACCGGTACGGCTTCACCGCGGAGCGGCTGACCATCGGCCGGCAGTTCACGCCGGGCGTGGGGTTCGTGCGCCGCAGCGACATGTTCCGCAACTACCTGCAGGGCCGGTTCAGCCCGCGGGCCCGGCCCGGCGGAGCCATCCGGAAGTACGTGTTCCAGGGCACGGTCGACTACGTGGAGAACGGCACCGGCCGCCTCGAGACGCGGACGCGTTCCGGCGAGTTCTTCCTGGACTTCCGGAACGCCGACAAGATCGGCGTGCTCGTCACCGACAGCTACGAGTTCCTGCCCGCGCCGTTCCGCATCGGGCCCGGTGTGACGCTGCCGTCGGCCGGCTACCAGTTCCAGAACGCGCGGTTCTACTACAACGTGTCGCAGCAGCGGGCGCTCTCCGCGAACATCCAGCTCGATCTGGGCAGCTTCTACAACGGCCGCAAGACCACGCTCAACATCGGCCGCGGCCGCGTGCCGGTGACCGCGCAGCTCTCGCTCGAGCCGACCTACTCCTACAACCGCGTGCAGTTGATCCAGGGAGACTTCTCGACCCAGCTGGCCGGGTCGCGCATCACCTTCACGATGACGCCGCTGATGTTCGTCAGCGCGCTGGTCCAGTACAACTCCTCGACGCGCACGATCTCGACCAACGCGCGGCTGCGCTGGGAGTACCGCCCGGGGAGCGAGCTGTTCGTGGTCTACAACGACGAGCAGGACACCACCGGCACCCGGCCGGCCGGCGCGCTGTCGCGCGCGGTGATCGTCAAGATGAACCGACTGTTCCGGTTCTAGGGTCCCGGCCCGGGCCTACGCGTCCGGCTTGTCCATGAACCGGCGGTAGTCGATGCCGTACTTGTCGACCTTGTAGTTGAGCACGCGGTCGGTCGTCTTCAGAATCCGCGCCGCGCGCGCGCGGACGCCGCGGGCCGTCTTCAGCGCGTCCTGAATCAGATCCTTCTCGAAGGTCTCGACGGCTTCTTCGAGGCTCTGCGTCGGCAGCGTGCCGGACGCCTCGGCGGTCTGGAGCGTGGGCGGCAGGTGGTGCGCGTGGATGACCTGGCCGTCGCACATGACGACCGCGCGCTCGAGCGCGTTGGTCAGCTCGCGGACGTTCCCCGGCCAGTGGTAGCTCATCAGCATGTCGATGGCGGGCGTCGAGATGCGCTTGATGGTCTTGTTGTGCTCGCGGGCGAACTTCTCGAGGAAGTGGTCCGCGAGCTGGAGGATGTCCGGCTTCCGCTCCCGCAGCGGCGGAATCGAGATCGGAAACACGTTGAGGCGGTAGTAGAGGTCCGACCGGAAGACGCCGTCCTCGATGGCACGCTCGAGCGAACGGTGCGTGGCCGTGATCAGCCGGACGTTCGTGCGGATCGTCTGCGTGCCGCCCAGCCGCTCGAACTCCCGCTCCTGGAGGACCCGGAGCAGCTTCACCTGCGTCGCGAGGCTCAGCTCCCCGATCTCGTCGAGAAACAGCGTGCCGCCCTCCGCCATCTCGAACCGGCCCTTCTTCGACTGGTGTGCCCCGGTGAAGGCGCCCTTCTCGAAGCCGAAGAGCTCCGACTCGATGAGCGTCTCGGGCAGGGCGGCGCAGCTGACCTTGATGAACGGGCCGTTGGCGCGGGGCGAGTTGTAGTGGATCGCGTGGGCGACCAGTTCCTTGCCGGTACCCGATTCGCCGCGCAGCATCACCGTGGTGTTCGTGCGCGCCACCTGCTCGATGGCTTCATACACGGCGCGCATCGGACTGCTCGTCCCGATGATGTTGCTGAAGTCGTACCGCTCCTTGAGTTCCTGGCGCAGGTGGGCGTTCTCGTCCGCCAGCCGCCGCTGCTCGATGTCCGCGCGCCGGCGCACGGCCACGGACTGGGCGATCAGCGCCGCGACGAGCTGGAAGAACTGCAGGCTCCCCTCGTAGTCGCGGTCTGCCTCGAAGGGGAGGTCCACGCCGAGCGCCCCGATGGGCCGGCCCTGCAGCATCAGCGGCACGCAGATGTAGGTCAGTTCCCGGTCCCGGAGTTCGGGCCGGGGCGCCACCTTGTAGAGGAAGCTCGGCTCCTGGCTGATGCGCGGGACGACCACGGCCCGGCCGCTCTCGACGACCTTCCCCGTGATGCCCTCTCCCAGTTTGTAGCGGGCGGTCTGCGCGCCCGACCGCACCGGGCCCTCCGCGGCCTGCACGACGATCGAGTTGTCGTCCTCGTGCAGCAGCGACACCGAGGCCCGCACGGTGCCGGTGGTCCGCAGCAGTTCGAGCACGCGGCTGAGCGCGCCGCGCACGTTGCTCGCGCCACTGAGCAGGCGGCTGATGTCGATGAGCACGCCGAAGGCACGTGCCGTCTCGCGGGAGGGCTGGCGCTCCGCGCCCGAGATCCGCCCTTCGTCCACCCGCGCCGCCGACTGTGCAGTGCCCGCCATTGTTGAACCCCCGGTCTTACCCCGGAGATCCAGCAAAATTGGGTCCACGCCCGAACTGCCCGGACTGATGACGCCTGGAGCCTGTCAAGTGATTGGATTCACTTGGTTTATGCGGTTGCGCCTGGTCGAGGGTCTCGACAGGCTATGTGCACATTGATGTGCTTTTCAACAAACATCACGACGAACTTGTGTATCAGATTGCCGCAGCCCCATCCGTCCGGCCCTCGCGCCCGCGGCGGCATTCGCCGGGCCCCGGAGGCCACTCGCCGGAAAGCCCGCGACGCGTGCGGACGCCGCGCGTAGGCTCGACGCATGGAGCTTTCACGCCCGTCCCTGCTGATCGTCGCGGCGGTCGCCTCGATCTCGGCGATCATGGCCGGCCGCATCATCTGGCTGCTGCTCGAAGACCCGCTGCGGCTGCTGCGGCTGTTCCTGTGAGGATCTGACGATGCACATCCAGCACCGTACCTGGCATCACCGGCACCACGGACCGGGCGGGCGCCGCATCCTCGGCCTGCTCGTGCTCGGGGCAGGCATCGTGCTCCTGCTGCGGGCCCTGCACGTGCCGGGGCTCGAGGACCTCCACCGCTGGTTCTGGCCTGCGGCCCTGGTCGGCACGGGCGCGGCGGCCCTGGCCTTCGGCCGCGGCGGGGAGCGCGCCATCGGCGGGTTGCTGCTCCTGATCGGCGTGCCGATGGCCGCGAACCGGTTCTTCGGCTGGGACCTGCATGTCGGGACGCTGATCTGGCCGGCGATGCTGGTGTTCTTCGGCCTGCGCATGCTGCTCAAGCCGCCCCACGACGGGCGGCGGTTCCGCGTGGACATCCAGGCCAGGGTCAACGACGGCCTGAAAGCGAGCGGGCTCCGTGGTGAGGACAGCGGCACCGGTGCGCCGACCCCGGCGGCGGCCGACGCGACCGGCCCCGCCGCCAGTGCGAACGCCGACGCCGACCCGGCCAGCCAGATTCGCGAGTTCGCGTTTCTGGGCGGCATCGAGCGCAACAACACGTCGCAGGCGTTTCGCGGGGGCGAGGTCACGGCGGCGCTCGGCGGCGTCGAGCTCGACCTGCGCGACTGCCGGATGGCCCCCGAAGGCGCGCGGCTCGACGTGCTGGCTTTCATGGGCGGCGTGAGCCTCCGCATCCCGAAGGACTGGTGCGTCGTCTCGGACGTGTCGGTGATGCTCGGCGGCCTGGACAACCGGACGAGCGCGCCGGTTGACGGCGCGGCACCGAAGCTGCACATCACGGGTCAGGCCATCATGGGCGGCATCGAGATCAAGAACTGACCCCGCGGGCATGCATCCGATCCTTCACCACTGGCCGCGCCTGCGGCTCTTCCTGCTTCTCTGGCTGCCCATCGGCACGCTGCTGGGCACGGGGCCGTATCTCGCCGCGGGCGGCCCCGCTGGCGACGCCTGGCCCGTCGCGGTCTGGGGTCTCGCGTTCGCCACGCCCGCGCTGGCCTCGTGGTACCTCGTCCGCTTCACCCCACCCGGCTCCGGGGCCGGCACGCTGCTCTGGCGCGTCGGAGGCGGAGCCGTGGTCTCGAGCGCGTTGTGGACGGGCGCCGGGTGGGCGTGGCTTCAGCTCTGGACGCCGGTGGCGCCGGCGCCGGATGCGCTGTTCGAGGCCTTCGCGCCCACGGCGGCCGCAGCCGCCGCGTGCCTGTTCGTCGCGATGGGTGCCATCCACTACGCGCTGGTCGCCGCCGACGGCCGGACCGACGCCCTGCGCCGCGTGCACACGGCGGAGGTCGGCGCGCGGGAGGCCGAACTCCGGGCGCTCCGGGCCCAGGTCAACCCGCACTTCCTGTTCAACTGCCTCCACTCGATCAGCGCGCTGGCCGGACAGAACCCCGAGGCGGCGCGCCGCATGTGCCAGGAACTCGCGGACTTCTTCCGCGACAGCCTGCGCGCCGGGTCCGAGCCGCTGGTGCCGATCGAGACCGAAGTCGCGCTGGTCCGCCGCTACCTCGACATCGAGCAGGTCCGCTTCGGCGATCGCCTTCGCCACACCGTGCACATCGCCCCGGAGATCGCCGGGCTCCGCGTGCCGCCGCTCATCCTGCAGCCGCTCATCGAGAACGCCGTCCGCCACGGCATCGCGACCCTGCTCGATGGCGGCGAAGTGACCGTGGACCTGGCGACCGACGGTGACCGGGCGGTGGCGACAATCGAGAACCCGTTCGACCCGGATGGCCGCCGCCCGAGCACGGGCATCGGCCTCGAGAACGTCCGCGCGCGGCTGACGGCCCTCTACCAGCAGCGCGCCTCGCTGACGGCCGGCGCCGCGGGTGACCGCTATCGCGTGCGGGTCGTGCTGCCGCGGGAGGCCGCGTGACGCGGCTCCGCGTGGCGGTCGTGGACGACGAGGCCCCGGCGCGGATGCTGTTGCGCGAGTTCCTCGACGGGGACCCCGATGTGGATGTCGTGGCCGAGTGCGCCAACGGGTTCGAGGCCGTCAAGGCCGTCGCCGAGCTGCGGCCCGACGTGCTGTTCCTCGACGTGCAGATGCCGAAGCTGGACGGCTTCGAAGTCCTCGACCTCGTGAGCCGGGACGTCGCCGTCGTCTTCACGACCGCCTACGACGAGTACGCGCTCAGGGCCTTCGAGGTGCACGCGGTCGACTACCTGCTGAAGCCGTTCGGGCGCGAACGACTCGTCGAGGCGCTCGGGCGCGTGCGCGTGCGCCTCGCGGCCCGCGGCGCCGCCCACTCGCCCACGGCATCCGGAACATTCCCTGCCGGACCGGCGTCTCCCGACTCGGTGGCCCCCGGAGCGGCGTCGCTCTCTGCCGCGGCCCGGGCGCCGGGGACGTGGCTGACGCGCATCGTGATCCGGGACGGGGCCGACGTGCATGTGATTCCCATCGACCGCGTGGACTACGTGGAAGCGCAGGACGACTACATCGCCGTGCACGCCGGAGAGCGGCCGCGCCTCAAGGAGCAGACGCTCGCGAGCCTGGAAGCCCAGCTCGACCCGCGGCGGTTCGTCCGGATCCACCGGTCGTACCTGCTCAACCTCGATCGGCTGGCCCGCCTGGAGTCCGTCGGCAAGGACACACGCATGGCCATCCTCCGCGACGGCCGGCGCCTGCCCGTGAGTCGCGCCGGCTTCACACGGCTGCAGGAACTGCTGTGAGAAGCTGAAGGCGCCCCCCCGAGGTCCCCGTGAGCGAACTCAAAGCCGATCTGTCTTCCCTGAAGCTCTCCGACGACATGGCGCAACCGCGCCGCAGCAAGGCGCCGTGGGTCGTCGCGGCCGCCATCCTGCTGGCGGCGGCCGGCTGGTACGTCCGCGCCGCCACCGCGCCGGTCATCGTCGAGACCGCGCCGGCGACCTTTGACAGCACCGGCGGCCCCGCTCGCCCCACGGCGGTCCTGACGGCGTCCGGCTACGTGGTGGCCCGCCGCAAGGCGGTCGTGTCCGCAAAGATTCAGGGCCGTCTCTCCGAGCTGCGCGTCGAGGAAGGCAGCCAGGTCGCGGCGGGTCAGATCCTCGCGCGGCTCGAGAGCACGGACTTCGCGGCGCAGGTCGCACGCGCGCGCGCGCAGGCGCAGCAGGCCGAGGCGCAGGTCGCCAGCGCGAAGGCGTCCATCCGGCGTGCGGAAGCCGACCTCGACGAAGCGAAGCGGCAGCTTGGCGTGAACGAGCGGCTCGCGGGCGAGAAGATCCTGCCCACCGACACACTCGACGCCAGCCGCAGCCGCGTGCGCGTGATGGAGGCGGCGATCGGGCAGAGCCTCGCGGATCTCGCCCGGGCCGACGCGACGCTCGCGCAGAGCAAGGCGGACCTCGCGTTCGCGCAGGCGCAGCTCGACAACACGGTCATCCGCGCGCCGTTTGCCGGAGTGGTCGTGAAGAAGATGGCAGAGGTCGGCGAGAGCGTCGCGCCGATCCCGCCCGGCGTGAATCTCTCCACGTCATCAGGGGCCATCGTCGCCATGGCCGACATGGGCACGCTGGAAGTGGAGGTCGACGTGGCGGAAGCCAACGTCGCCCGGCTGACGGCGGACCAGCCCGCGGAGGTCACCATCGAGGCCTTCCCGGACAAGCGCTACAAGGCGAAGCTCCGGCAGGTCATCCCGACGGCGGACCGCACGAAGGCCACCGTGCAGGTGAAGGTGGCGCTCGTCGATCAGGACCCCAACGTGAAGCCGGAGATGAGCGCCAAGGTGAGCTTCATCGCGCCGGAGCAGCCGCAGGTGGCCGGCGCCCCGGCGCCGAAGGTGATCGTGGCACCGGCCGCGGCCATCGTCGAGCGCGACGGCGGCCCGGTCGTGTTCGTCCTCGGCGACGGCACCGTGACGCTGGTCCCGGTGAAGACCGGTGGCACACGCGCGTCCGGCGTGGAGATCGCCTCCGGCCTGACCGGCTCGGAGATCCTCGTCGTCAATCCGCCCGCGTCGCTCGCCAGCGGCGACCGCGTGGCCGAGAAGGAGTAGGGCCGATGGCCAGCGTCGACGTGCGGCAGGTGCGGAAGGTCTACAGGCGCGACGTGCAGGAGATCGTCGTCCTCGACGGCATCGACCTCCAGGTGCCGGACGGCGAGTTCGTCGCGCTGATGGGACCGTCGGGGTCCGGCAAGACCACGCTGCTGAATCTCATCGCCGGCATCGACCGCGTCACCTCCGGCAGCGTCACGGTGGGCTCGACCACGGTCACCAGCCTCTCGGAGGGCGACCTCGCCCGCTGGCGCAGCCGGAACGTCGGCTTCATCTTCCAGTTCTACAACCTGATCCCGGTGCTCTCCGCCGTCGAAAACGTCGAACTGCCGCTCCTGCTGACGAACCTCTCGAAGGCGCAGCGGCGCGAACGGGCGCTGACGGCACTCAAGGTCGTCGGCCTGGCCGACCGCGCGAAGCACTCGCCGCGCCAGCTCTCGGGCGGCCAGGAGCAGCGCGTCGCCATCGCGCGGGCCATCGTGACGGATCCCGCCGTGCTCGTGGCCGACGAGCCGACCGGCGACCTGGACGCGAAGAGCGCCGAAGACATCCTGAATCTGCTGGACCTGCTGAACCGCGAGTTCAAGAAGACGATCGTCATGGTGACGCACGACCCGCGGGCCGCCGCGCGGGCCCACGTCGAACGGCACCTGGAGAAGGGCCAGCTCGCCAGCAGCGTCGTCCGCCGCGAGGTCACGGTGTGAAGTTCCTGCCCTACGTCCTCAAGCACCTGCGGCGGAGCTGGATCCGCACGGGCAGCACCGTGCTGGGGATGGCGCTCTGCATCTTCCTGATCTGCGTGCTGCAGACCGTGCTCGACGCCGTGCGGAAGACGACGGAGGCGGCCGACCCATCGCGCATCGTGACGCGGCACGCCGTCAGTCTGACCTTCAACATGCCGCTCGCCTACAAGCCGCGCATCCAGGCGTTGCCGGGGGTGAAGCGGGTCGCCGTGTCGAACTGGTTCGGCGGCGTCTACCGCGACATGAAGGACTTCTTCCCGAACTTCGCCGTGGATTCGGAGGACTACTTCCCGATGTACCCGGAGTACGTCGTGCCACCCGCGGAGTATCAGGCCTACCTGGCCGACATGCAGGGCGCGCTGCTCGGCAAGGACGTGGCCGGGAAGTACGGCTTCAAGGTCGGCGACACCTTCCAGATGGAGAGCTTCATCCCGCCCTACCGCGTCCGGGGTCCGCTGACGTTCCACGTCCGGGGCATCTACGACGCGCCGCCCGGGAAGCGCAGCTCGGTCAACCTGGGGATGATGTTCTTCCACTACAGGTATCTCTACGAGACCATCCGCGGCACCGCCGGCGACTATGCAGGCGCGGGCACGTTCACGGTCCAGCTCGCCGAGCCCGGGCAGGCCAGCGCGGCCATGAAGGCCATCGACGCGAACTTCGAGAACAGCGACGTCCAGACGAAGACGGAAACCGAGGGCGCGTTCCTTGAAGGCTTCATCGCCCTGACCGGCAACCTCGTCGGCCTGCTCAACGGCGTGGGCCTCGCCGTGGGCTTCACGATCCTGCTGGTCACGGCCAACACGATGAGCATGGCCGTCCGCGAACGGCGGACCGAGATTGCCGTGCTGAAGACGCTCGGCTTCTCGAGCGCGCTCGTGATGGCGCTCATCATCGGGGAGGCGTTCACGATGGCCGCGACGAGCGGCCTCATCGGCGTCACGCTGGCGAGCGTCGCCGTCGGCAACGTGGCCGACCTGCCCTTCATGGGGCTGCTGCTGGGCAACTTCCCCGCGCTCGAGGTCTCGACCACGGTGGGGCTGCTCACCTTCTCGCTGGCGGTCGTCCTCGGCACGGGGGCGGGCTTCGTGCCGGCCCTCGGCGCGTATCGTGCGCGGATCACCGAGGCCCTGAGGTCCATCTGATGGCGCTGCCGCTCTCCTACAACATCCGCAGCCTCTACGTCCGCGGGCGCGTCACCCTGCTGGCGGTCGGCGGCATCGCGCTCGTCGTCGCCGTGCTCGTCGTGCTCTTCGCCATGGCGAACGGCTTCCGCCTGGCGCTCCGGGCGACGGGGTCACCCGACAACGCGATCGTCACGCAGCGCGGGTCGAATACGGAGCTGACGTCCGGCCTCTCGCGCGAGCACGCGCAGGTGCTGATGGCGGACGAGCGCGTGATGCCCGGCAAGGACGGACGCCCGCTCGCATCGCCCGAGATGGTCGTCGTCGCCTCGCTGAAGCGGAAGGACGGGATGGACACCAACGTCACCGTCCGCGGGACCACGCAGACGGCGTTCGACGTCCGCACGGGTCTCAGCATCGCGGAGGGTCGGCGGTTTCAACCGGGCCTCTACGAGATCGTCGTCGGGCGGAAGCTCCAGCAGCGCATGCAGGGTATGGAGGTCGGCAGGACGATCCGCCTCCAGCGGAAGGACTGGACGATCGTCGGCATCCTCGACGCGGGCGGCAGCGGCTTTGAGAGCGAGATCTGGGGCGACGTGGAGACCATGGGGCCGGCGTTCAACCGCGGCGGCGGCTATCAGTCGGTGACGCTCCGCATGCGGAACCCGCGGGCCATCCGCGCGCTGAACGCCGAGTTGC